>CALFBU010000194.1 GCA_937951455.1 uncultured Rhizobiaceae group bacterium | reverse complement strand
ATCTAGCATAACGGTATTCTTTTAAATATTCCTCAAAAACTATGCAACTGCACGAGATAGCGCACATTGTGACCAAAGCTCTGAAAGCGCGTCCACCAAATGCATAATGTCTTGCTCGGTATGAACAGGTGAAGGCGTAATGCGCAGGCGCTCCGTGCCCTCAGGAACCGTTGGATAGTTGATGGGCTGAACGTAAATGCCATATTGATCCAAGAGTAGATCGGAAATGAATTTGCACTTCTTTGCGTCACCCACCATAACCGGAACAATGTGACTGTCGTTTTGCATGTGGGGCACGCCTACAGCATCAAGCTTTTCTCTTAGAATTTTGACATTATGACGTTGTTGATGGCGCTCGATATCACTTTGCTTCAAATGTTTAATGGAAGCTGTTGCGCCAGCGGCTAGAGCCGGGGGCAGAGCGGTTGAAAATATAAAACCTGAAGCGAATGAACGCACAAAGTCAATCAGGTTTCTTGAGCCCGTAATATAGCCACCCATGACACCATAAGCCTTGCCAAGTGTCCCTTGGATAAGCGCGACACGATCCATCAGACCTTCACGCTCTGCTATGCCGCCACCCCGTGGGCCATAAAGGCCAACTGCGTGAACTTCATCAAGATACGTCATCGCGCCATACCGCTCCGCCACATCACATATTTCAGCGATGGGAGCAATGTCACCATCCATTGAGTAAACGGATTCAAAAGCAACAATTTTGGCAGCATCTGGATCGCAATCATCTAGTCTTCGTTCAAGGTCGCGAACATCGTTGTGTTTCCAAATGGTTTTATTGGCACGAGAATGGCGAATGCCTTCAATCATCGATGCGTGGTTGTCACTGTCCGATAAAATAACGGAGTTAGGCAGACGCGCACCCAATGTTGAAAGTGCTGCCCAGTTGGCCACATAACCGGAAGTCAATAAAAGGGCGGCTTCCTTGTTGTGCAAATCTGAGAGCTCTTCTTCTAGCAAAACATGAAAGTGGTTCGTGCCAGATATGTTGCGTGTGCCACCTGCGCCTGCACCACATTTTTCAAGCGCGTCATGCATGGCACCCAGCGTATCAGCATGCTGTCCCATACCCAGATAGTCATTGGAACACCAAACGGTTACATCGCTCACGCCACCATCATCGTAACGTGTGGCGGAAGGGAACTGCCCCTTATGGCGTTCCAGATCAGCAAACACACGATAATTGCCGGCTTCTTTCAAAGCATCCAGCTGCTTGGCGAATTCATCTTCAAAGTTCATTTTGGTCTCCCAGTCCTGCTTGCGATTGTGCAAGCCTATTATTCTGCAGCAATTCGTGTTTGCGATTTGCTTTTGTTAGTTTTGATTTTACGTTTTGGCATTGCCCAGCTCCAAAGTCTGGAATCTGCCACGGGTAAAACCATGAAGAAATGTTCAAGCACTGCTAGCCCTACAAGCGCTGTAAGCATGGTGATTTGTGTTTGTGCAACTGCGTTGTAGTCGATGTTGAGAAGAGCATAAAGCCCCGCAGCAAAAAAGATGCTGCACCCTATAATCGACCCCCAAAAACCCCAACCAATACGGTCAGCTCTGAAATACGATTGGAGATACATAAGACGCTCAGGCATCATCTCAACGGATAGTTTTGGTACACCAGAAAAAATTGCAAACTTTGCACCAATGCGCATTAGCCACATGCAGGCAAAGGTTTTGGATGCCATGGCGGAACCGCCAGTCTTGTCGATAAGGCCGATAATGATAAGCGCGCCAAGCAGCGTAAATTCATGATAATTAATAGCCTTAAAAGCATGAACGAAGCGGCTCGTTTCATCAACGCCTTTCGGGCATTTGTTGTTTGTTTCGCCAGTAATAAGGCCTGCCAGAAATGTAAATTCGACCCAACCCCAAATGATCAACGCGGAAACGAATGCCAAATAAACCGCCCATACTTCTGTATAGGCAGTGCTGATAATGAGGCCGCTAAAACCCAAGGCGCAAATCAATGTCATGATCATCAGTCGTGGGTTCATTTGTTTGTCTGTGCCGCGCGCAAGCCACAATATTGCTCCGGTGGAAGACCACCAGAGTAATATCACAAATAATGCTGGCATGAGGTATTCGCTCATTTGCGCGCTGCTTTCTTAAATTACCAGGTCGGAACCAAACGGCTCGTTTCAGGAATTTCGTTTTTGATCGTTGGCATGAAATAAAGACCTGCAAAATTTGCAGCCACTGCCGCGCCAATACCGACCTTCTTGATGCGACCCATGATGCCACCTTGATTATCCGCTTTACCCATGGCGATTGCCAAACGGTTCATGCGTTGCAGTCGCTTGAGGAATTTCGGATTTTCAATATCCAGCAGAAGCGGGAAACACTGCTTGGTAATCTCATTCGTAATTCTGAAAACACGCATGTCATAGTCTTCAATGCCAATGCCCATTGCCTTATGAAACTCAGGGCGCGCATGGTCACGTACAAACATGGTTGCATAAACCGCGCATAAAAAGAATTTGATCCAAAGCTTGTTATGACCCGAAAGCAATTTGGGATCAGAGCGCATCAGAAGCGAGAAAGCTTCACCATGGCTGAACTCGTCATTGCACCATTCCTGGAACCATTTAAATATCGGGTGGAACCGTTTTTCAGGATGCTTCTCAAAGTGACGGAAAATGGTGATGTAACGCGCGTATCCGATTTTCTCTGACAAATATGTTGCGTAGAAAATAAACTTCGGACGGAAGTAAGTATATTTCTTGGCTTTAGTCAGAAAGCCAAGGTTCACACCGATGCCGAAGTCTTTCAGGCTGTCATTAATGAACCCTGCATGGCGCGCTTCGTCACGGCTCATGTAAGAAAACAGTTCCTTGATGTCAGGATTGCTACCGCGGCGCTTCATTTCCTTGTAAAGAACACAACCGGAAAATTCTGCAGTCAGAGAACTAACGAGAAAATCAACCAACTCCTTGCGTAAACCTTCAGGCAGGCTTTCAAGGTCGATGTCATCCCATGCTTCAGTACGCTTGAAGTGTCCCTTGTTTGGGTCGCTTTTCATCTGTTCGATTAAAACATCCCATTCAGCACGCACACTGGATACATCCGTTTTGTCGAGTTTATCGAAGTCTGTTGTGTAAAAGCGCGGATCCAGCAACGTGGTCTCATGCGCCATTTTTGTTGTTTCGTTTTGATCTTCTACGTGAATAGGTTTGCCGTTAGCCGGTACTTTGGAATGGGCGTTCATAGTCTTTCCTCCGAGAATGAGAACTCGCAAAGTTCCATGAATTCAAAATCACCTGTGGCACGTGTCCAAAGACGCTCTACTGCGCCAGCGCGTTTAATAGTCGCGCGGCGGTCAAATTGTTGTTTTTCACCGTAAGGCACTTCGATCGGCTTGCCGTGCACCAGCACTTCATCACCAGGTGCAACGGTTGTTCCGTCATTGAAGCGCACATGCGCTTCGAGGCTTTCAAACGTGTTTATGATTTCGACTGTACAATCGACATCAACCGTCTCGCCTCCTATTATTTTCTTAATCATCCTTGGGCTCCCTTACCAGTTTGATTGGTTAAAAATTGTGCAAAGCTATCAACAGCGACTGCGCCAAATGCATTCAGGCGAATTGCGTGATCGTTTTGCGGGTCTACAATCTTCATATTGCCGTCGCTCAACTTAACGAGACGATATGGCAATCTAAGATCGATTTCGTTTTGCTTTCGTTGGTGCGCCATGGCACGCATGGAAATGCGGACAAATGCGCCTTCACCCTTGGCAAAGCTACCAATTCGTTTTTTGGTTTCTGCATCATATACAATGACTTTACCTTGCGTGCCATCACGGAAGAAAAGATCGCGCTGAATAACTGTCTCCGCTTGTGCGATGTTGACAGGTTCTTTTTTCATGAGCACTGCGGCAAGCACAATCAGGAATGTGAACACAACAACACCCAAGGCGCCGTAAAGAGGCCACTTGTGATATCCGGTAATTTGGTCTGTACGGTCTTGTGTCATTTTTCCCTCTTGTGTCTTTTCGTTACGCGCGTTGCCCCTGCAGATTTGCAGGCATTGCATCTGTACTCTCTTCCAAAGAAACATCTGCAGGCACATATTGTTGTTGGTGATATGCTTTTAGGTGGCGTGACAAAATCTGCGAAACCTGGTTCAAATCATTTACCAATCGTATGGCTGGTTCCGGTTTTGCAAACTTCCAAGGGCGCGCATGCGGCCAAAGAATTGCCCACGAAATTTTCGTGTGTTCTTTCATGGTAAGGGCAATAGTGCCCGTATCATTGCCAATGCTTTGCACGTCAGCGCTTGTGATCTGCTTAAAAGGATAATTAAACGTAACCGGTAAGGCGACACCAAAGCGCATGACAACACGCTGGTTTGTAATTGTATAAATTGTTGTGCGTTCAACCGCTCTTGCAAACCACCAGATGATTGCCATTACGACAAGGCCTAGGCCTACCATAAAGGCGCTGTTTGTAAGTGCTGCTAGCAGCGTTCCGCCATCATAAAGTGTTGTAGAGAATTGCCACACAGCAACAATTGCAAAATAAGCTGCAACTTTGTTGCGGTGAAGCACATTCCTTGCAATGGCAGATTGATCCGGTGACCCCTGCCATTTGATTTCCTCACCCTCCGGCAAAAGTGCCGGAAGGCCAGGGATCGGTTCTTTTTCGAAATCGTCGTGGCTCATAACAATGGCTCAGCGCGATCAGGCGTTGCATAAAGATTGCCACCACCAAAGTATGCCTGGATTTTTTCTTCTTCCAGCATGGTGATTTGGTCTTTGCCTTTTATGCCAGGAATATCCTTGTACTGATCGGCAACGAGTGCATGTACATAAAATTCCTTGGCCTTGATTTTGCCTCGGGCTTCATTACGCAAAACTGCGAAGTGCATTGGCAGAAGGAATGTTTTCTTGCCAGCTGTTACTTCGTAATAACGAATGACGGATTCCATTGTATCAATCCAAACATCGCTCACCTGGCCCGCAATCTTGCCATCCGCTGTAATTACATTAAGACCGATTGGGTTTGTATCTTGAGCCGCAACGCTGAAGGTTGGCGCTTTGCTCATTGGACGGATAACCGGTTTGCCGTGTGGGTTCAGATCAGGATAATCCGGACGCTCTGCCCAAGCAGCAGGGCCAACACCGTCTACTAGTGGGTTGCCTGTTGGAACAAGTGGGGAACCAGGGGCAGGGCTCGCACGCATTGCTTTGATAGGGCGCGTGTCGCGGTTTAATGGATCAGGATAAGTGCGCGTACCTTTGCCATGTGGCAAGATGAAAGTTTTTGGGCTTGGCAGCTGTAGCCAAGGGTCCTTGTTATAAGTGCCTTCAACATCGCTTTCCAGCGGATATCCTTCTCTGCGGCTCTCTGCCTGCAGGTACCAGATAAGGCCTGCAAAGAATATCCAGAATGCGTAAAGCACGACTTGTGCTACATCTAGGTTTCCTACAATTTCAACCATGATTTTTCTCCAATAGTTTTAGCCAGGTAATTCGGCCAGTCCAATTTTCTTGTTAGGGTTAGTCGATGAACCCTCGGCAGGCGTAATGCGCCGAACGAGCGGTCCGATTGCGATGAGAGCGACGAAAAGAAAGCCTATCTCAAGATGATAAACGATTGAGTATCCAAGTGCGTGGTTTGATAGCGTTGTGCCAAGGGCTCCTGAGTGCGCCAGTGTGCCGCCCACGTCCCGAATGATACCGCCGCTTGCCAGTCCAAGACCTACGCCACATGCTTGCACCGCGCCCCAAGCGCCAAGTGCCAGACCAGAACCGGATTTTTCTGCAAGCTCCATACAAGCTGTCAACGTACCAACAGCAAATAATCCACCACCCATGCCGATGAGCGCTGTGCCAACTCTGAAGAGATTGGCTGAATCAAACGGTGCAGCAAAGATTACGGCACAAAAGGCGATAACGCCTATAAGTGTGCCAAGCGCTGCCAGTCGGTAGGGGTCTCTGCCGCTCGAAAGCATTTTGGCTGCTAATGCAAAGCCAACCATGGTACCTGCGGCAAACACAGCATTAAGAAGCGTGGTTTGGCTGACCGAAAGATTAAGCACTTCGCCACCATAAGGCTCAAGCAAAACATCCTGCATGGAAAAGCCGATTGTGCCTAATGCGACAGCCACTAGAAGACGAAGGCTACGCTTGTCTTGACGGTACATTTTCCAGGCTTCTTTAAAGCTTGGGGTTTCGCGTTCAGGTGAGGTTTCAGATGGCTTGCGAGGCTCTTGTTTCCAAAGCGCTATGACATTTAAAACCATGGTGACAGCCGCTGCACCTTGAACCACTTGAATAAGACGGATGGACGAGAAATCAGCAAGTAGCCAGCTAAAGATAATCGCACTGACAAACATGCCAACCAGCAACATCATGTATACAAGCGCCACAACGCGTGGGCGGCTTTCTTCTGGTGCAATATCAGTTGCAAGCGCCAGACCTGCCGTTTGCACCATGTGAACGCCAAAGCCCACGGACACAAAGGCAAATGCCGCTGCCGCAGGCCCGGCCCAATCAGGGCCAAGTGTTTGCGATTGTAGTAAGAGCAGCGCAAACGGCATGATTGCCAAGCCACCAAACTGAATCAGTGTTCCAAACCAGATATAAGGAACACGCTTCCAGCCAAGCAAAGATTTATGCGTATCGGATTGATAGCCGATCATGGCACGCGCAGGCGCAAACAAAAACGGCAGAGCAACCATAACCGCGACCAGGGAAGCTGAAACGCCAAGTTCCAGTATCATCACGCGGTTAAGTGTTCCGGTGAGTAAAACCGCAGCCATGCCAACAGAAAACTGGAACAGCGACAGTCTCAACAGACGACCCAATGGAAGGTCCTCTGTTGCAACGTCGGCAAACGGAAGGAATTTTGTTCCTACCCGTCTCCAGAAGTCAGCAATGTTTGGTTTCACTTCGCTCATGAACGTTTAAGCTCCAATGCTTGTGATTTATAAAATGCGGTAGAAACCTTGCGCATGCGGAAACTGTTGAAGCCTTCGCCGCGCAATATTTCGCTTTCAGCAATGGCATCCACCATTTTGCGCTCTTTTACGGGCTCAATGGCAGGCGATCTGTCATTGCGCGGGAAGAGTTTGCCAGCAGCTTTCATCACTTCAAGGGCAGGGGTGCTGGGTGCAAATGTAAAAGACATGTTTTGCTTTGCACGAGGCCCAAGCTCTTCCAAAAGCTTCATAATTTCAGGCAATGGATAATGAATGAATGAGTCCATGGCGACGATGAAATCAAAATCACCGTGCGCAGGGTCAAGCATGTCACCAGCCAGAAATTCTACGCTGCCTTTGCTTAGCTTTGTTGGCATGCGTTTCTTTGCTTCTTTGACAAGTTCTGGTGAAATATCAATCGCCAAAACATCAGCACCTCGTTTTGCAGCTTCAATGGCTAACATGCCGGTACCACAACCTGCGTCGAGAATGCGCGCGCCAGTTAAATCTTCCGGCAACCACTCAAGCAAGGTATTACGCATTTCTTCGCGTCCCTTGCGAACCGTTTCGCGAATGCGCGATACAGGTGTGTTTGAAGTAAGCGCCACCCATTTGTCTTTGGCCGTACGGTCAAAATAGGTTTGCAGCTCTTCACGCTTGTTTTCGTATGTCAGATTACTCATCGCATCAGCCTCCTAGTCGAACCCTAGGAAATCAAAAATTTCCCGGTCCTTCATCGGAGTTGGCATAAATGGGTCGCGCCCTTCCCAAAGTGTTTCAGCAAGTTTCATATATTCATTTTGAACTGCAGTAAGTTCAGGGCTTTCTTCCATCTCAAAGATGGTGGATTTCTTCAGGCGCGAACGACGGATAACATCCAGATCAGGGAAGTGGGCAATCTTATCCATGCCAACCACCTTATTGAAACGATCGATTTCGTCAGTGTCTTTTGAGCGGTTTGCAATCACGCCGCCAACACGCACTTGATAGTTTTTAGATTTTGCACCAATCGCAGCAACAATCCGGTTCATCGCGAAGATTGAATCAAAATCATTGGCGGTTACGACAAGTGCACGCTCTGCATGTTGAAGCGGAGAGGCAAAGCCACCACACACCACATCGCCTAAGACATCAAAAAGAACCACATCGCTGTCATCCAGCAAGTGATGTTCCTTAAGCAGCTTTACGGTCTGGCCTACCACATAACCACCACAACCTGTACCAGCGGGTGGGCCACCAGCTTCCACGCACATGACGCCGTTATAACCTTCGTAAACAAAGTCTTCAGTACGCAATTCTTCAGAATGAAAGTTCACTTCTTCCAGTGCATCAATCACGGTCGGCACAAGACTTTTTGTAAGCGTAAAAGTGCTGTCATGCTTTGGGTCGCAACCAATTTGCAAAACGCGTTTGCCAAGCTTTGAAAAAGCAGCAGAGAGGTTAGACGAGGTGGTTGATTTGCCAATCCCGCCCTTGCCGTAAATTGCAAAAACCTTGGCATTGCCAATATCCATGTTTGGATCAAGTTTAACCTGAACAGAACCTTCGCCATCCATGCCTGCTGGCAAGGGGCGTTTCTTGTCCTTAAAGTGTGTATTAGGTCCTACGATATTCATTATATCTCCTCACCCGTCTCTATACCCTCAAGACGGTCTTCCAATTCTTCATTTGCGTTTCTGAGTGCATCAAGGGTCGCTTCATCCGGCGCCCAATATTCGCGCTCACTGGCTTCGATTAGACGGTTCACCATGCGAGATGAAGCGGCAGGATTAAGCTCTGCCAAGCGTTTAAGCATTGCATCATCAAGAACATATGTTTCGCTCAGTTTTTGATATACCCAAGGTGAAACTTGTCCGGTGGTCGCTGACCAACCCATTGTATTGGTAACTTGCGCTTCAATCTGGCGAACACCTTCTGCACCATGCTCAAGCATGCCTTCAAACCATTTCGGATTAAGAGAACGTGTTCTTGTTTCTAGATTAACCTGCTCACCCAAAGTGCGCACTTTGCCTTCGCCACGTGTTTGGTCAGAAATGTATACGGATATCTCTTCGCCCTTGGAGCGCTTAACAGCTTTGGAAATACCACCCAGGGTGTCGAAGTAGTGGTCAATCGTTGTAACGCCAAGCTCGATGGAATCAAGATTTTGATAAGCCATATCGACGTGACCGAGAACCTTGTCGAGCAAGGCTTCTTGCTTGTGCGTTTTACCCTTGCGTGAAATGGCAAAGCATTTGCGGGTTGTATAGGTATCTGCAATTTCATCATCGCCAGACCAGGCCGAAGATGAAATCAGGTAATTGACGTTAGAACCATAAGCACCTTCAGCATTGGAAAATACACGGTAAGCAGCTTCTTCAAGATCACAGCCTTCTGCTTCGGCATGCGCAAGCGCATGTTTGCGAATGAAATTTTGTTCAAGCGGTTCATCGGCAATGGCTGCCAGATAACTCGCTTCTGCCAACATTTTGGATTGCAATGGCAACAGATCTCTGAAGATGCCTGAAAGGGTCATGACAACATCGATGCGGGGACGTTTAAGTTCTTCCAGGTCGATTAGTTCAGCACCTGCAACACGGCCATAAGAATCAAGTCTAGGACGCGCACCCATGAGTGCCATGGCCTGTGCAATCGGACCACCTTGAGATTTTAGATTGTCCGTGCCCCAAAGCACAACAGCGATGGTTTCAGGCAAGGCATTGTCTTCTTCCAAATGGCGCTCAAGAACGCGTGCAGCCTGCATCGCACCGTCACGAACGGCATATTGGCTTGGAATTTTGAAAGGGTCAAAGCCATGAATGTTGCGGCCTGTCGGCAGCATGTCAGGGGTGCGGATCAAGTCACCTGAAGGCGATGGCTGAATAAACTTGCCATCCAGTGCTGCTATAATACCTTCCATCTCGCGATTTTCGCTAAGGTTTGCGTTGGCAATCACAAGTCTCTCAACAAGATTTTGCTCCGCATCATCAACAAGGCGAGGGTGGCTGCCTTCGGTAATTTCCTTGATGGTCTCTTTTGATAAAGAAGCTTCTTCATCTCCCTCAGCCATCAAGCATAGCATTTCAAAACGCTCATCGCTGTTCATGGCTTCGCCAGCGATGTGCAGACCGTGCGGAATAAGCGAATACTCAAGTTCCAGTATGGCTGCGTTGAGTGCAGGGATAATTTTGTCTTTATCACTCGTATCAAGCTTTTCAAGCAAATCGAGTTGCTCAGCTTGCGCCAAAATGATTTCCATAATCTGTTGACACTCCGCCGTATCGCTCGGTGAGGTATTACGGTGGCGTTCAAGAGAAGCCTTTAATTCACTCAAGCCTTTGTAAAGGCCTGCTTGCGTGAGCGGTGGTGTTAAATAAGATACAATCGTTGCTGCCGAACGACGCTTTGCGATGGTGGCTTCTGATGGGTTGTTGGCTGCATAAAAATAGAAATTAGGCAGGTTGCCGATCAAGCGATCGGGCCAGCAAGTTTCACTCATGCCAGCTTGTTTGCCCGGCATAAACTCGAGCGCACCATGCGTACCAAAGTGTAGAACGGCATCCGCTTCGTAGGTCTCTTTGAGATAACGATAACAAGCTGCAAATGAATGCGTTGGTGCAAAGCCCTTTTCAAATAAAAGGCGCATCGGGTCGCCTTCATAACCAAAGCCTGGTTGAACAACAACGAGGATGTTGCCAAACGCATGTCCCATGATGAACAGCTGTCCGCCATTGGTATTGTCACGACCAGGTGCAGGCCCCCATTGCTCTTCGATTTGTGCAAGATGCGGTTCGTTGCGAACATGATCATCGACAGACACAAGCGCATGTACATTGGCCAATGCGCCATATTCTTCCGCATTGCCTTCAGTCACCAGCTTGCGAAGTTCGTCCACACTATCTGGAACGTCAACGGTATAACCTTGCGCATCAAGCTCTTTGAGCGTTGCGTATAGGCTTTCGAAAACGGACAGGAATGCTGCTGTGCCGGTATTGCCAGCATTGGGTGGGAAGTTGAAAATCGGAATGGCAATCTTGCGTTCAGCACGTTCTTTGGCACGTAACGAAACAAGTTTCTCGACGCGAGCCGCCAGCATCGAAACCCGCTCAGGGTGCGTTTGCATGCAACGCTTACCACTTGGGCAAGTGCCGAGTTTTTTGGAACATGTACACGTTGGAGATTTGTTGTTTTCTGCCTCTGGACGGCCACCAAATACGATCGAACCCGTTGCACCATCCAATTCGGGAATGGCAACCAGAATGGTTGTTTCGATGGGCATAAGGCCTTGTGATGACGCTTCCCATTTTGACAGGGACTGAAACTCGGTCACATGAGCTGCAACATAAGGTACATCCAGTTTGCCAAGCGCTTCAGCAGCAGCCTTTGCATCACTATAGGCAGGGCCGCCAACAAGAGAAAAACCCGTCAAGCTGACAAGCGCATCGATGGTTGCGCCTTGCGGGTTTTGAATGTCATTGCCTGAAAGAAAGGCGTCAATGGCAGGACGCATATCCAAACCATTACAAAAGACAGGAACAACATTTAGCCCTTGCGCTTCAAATTCAGCAATCGCGCCGTCGTAATGTCCGGTATCGCCTGAAAGAATATAAGAACGAAGCAGCAGCAAGCCTACGGTGCCTTTTGCCCCAGCTTTCATTGGCAAATCGTTCAAGTCTGTCGTAACAGAATTTTTCAAAGCAGGATGGTAAATTCCCGTATCAGGATAATCCGTAGGTGCTTTTACGTTTAGTTGTCCACGAAGTTCAGCACGCGCACCATCTGAATAACGGTTGACTAACATACGAACCATATTGGCGATGTTGTCGCTAGAAGCAGCTAGCCTGTATTGAAGTGCCAGGAAATAAATCCGAACGTCTTGAGCCGTACCCGGGATGAATTTTAGAATCTTTGGCAGGCGGCGCAACATGCGCATTTGGCGTTCACCAGCAGATTTGTCATCGGTTGCACCATCATCTTTTTTGCCACGCAGTTTTTTCAGCAAGCCGGTAATGCCGCTTGCTTCCTTATCCATGCGGAATTTGCCAAGCTTTGTGTTTTTCACAACTTCGGCAGAAGACAAGCAACAGACCATAGCGTCACAGGCTTCGCGTCTTGCTTCGAGATCCGGCAGGATTGCCTTGATGTGATCTTCAAGAAACAGCATGGAAGCCAGAATAATATCACCCTTGGCAATGTCGTCTTTACAACGCTGAAGTTCCGCTTCCGAATTGTCCCAATCGGTTGCCGCATGAATGGACAACTTCAGATTGGGCAACTCGTTTGCAAGAAGCGCGCGCGCTTCATCAACGGCACCTGTCATGTGATGATCGAGTGTAATCAGTACCACATTAAGTGGCGCCTGATTAGCGGCTGAAATGCGACTTGGCTTCATAAAGCGTCTCCATCGTAATTTCAGCAAGCCCAAGTTCATGAGCGTATTTTTCAGTATTTCTACGTGCTTTGCCGCGCACAAAGAATGGTATTTTCTTAAGCTCTTTTTCCGCTTCCATCGCCCAAACAGGGTTGTCATTGGCAGCATCTACAACAACTGCAGTTTCAACGTCAGAGGTTGCATCTGCTTTCTTGGCAGAGTGTCCAAGATGTGAAGGACCTGCGGCATCGTTAAATTCAAAATCATCACGGAACATGTGAAGCAAATGCTCTTCCAGTCCCATGGTGAGCGGGTGAACCAAAGTGTCGAAAAGAACGTTGGCGCCTTCAAAACCCATCTGTGGGGAATAACGTGCGGGGAAGTCCTGCACATGAACTGGCGCTGATATGACAGCAACTGGAATGCCAAGACGCTTGGCGATGTGGCGCTCCATTTGAGACCCCAAAACCAGCTCTGGTTGCAAGAGTTCAATCTGTTCTTCAACTTCCAGATAATCATCTGTGATGAGTGGCTCAATGCCATATTCCTTAGCTGCGTCACGCATATCACGAGCAAACTCGCGGCTATATGTACCAAGACCTACAACCTGATAACCCATTTCCTTTTGTGCAACACGCGCCATGGCAATTGCATGGGTTGCATCCCCAAAGATGAAAACGCGTTTGCCAGTCAGATAAGTTGAATCGATTGAGCGCGAATACCAAGGCAAACGGCTTTCATTCATCAAAATGAAGTCTTCGCATGTCTCATTATCAATGCCGGAAAGTTCGCCAATTTCGCGGATAAAATCATTCGTGGCACCAACACCAATCGGGACGATACTAGTAAACGGCTGTTTAAATTCACGTTTCATCCACTTACAAGCGGTACCGCCAGTTTCGGGGTATAGACAAACGTTGAAATCGGCTTGCTTTAGGCGAAGCAGATCAGAAACACTGGCATCCAGTGGTGCAACCACATTGACATCTATGCCAAGCGCTTCAATCAGGTTTACGATTTCACGCACATCATCGCGGTGGCGAAAGCCAAGAGCTGTAGGCCCAATGATGTTGCAAGATGGCTTGTCGGCTTCATATTTGTTAGGCCCTTGAGGTGCAATTGTGCGAACCACTTGATAAAAAGTTTCGGCCGCACCCCAGTTTTCTTTCTTTGAATAAGAAGGAAGTTCAAGCGGAATAACCGGAACCGGAAGCCCCAATGTTTTAGACAGACCACCTGGGTCATCCTGAATAAGTTCGCCAGTGCAAGACGCACCGACAATCATGGCAGCAGGGTTAAACCGTGCCTGCGCATCGCGTGCAGCATCCATGAAGAGCTGGCTTGTATCGCCACCCAAATCACGCGCCTGGAAGGTTGTATAAGTTACAGGTGGGCGCTTTTTACGGCGCTCAATCATCGTAAAGAGAAGATCGGCGTAAGTGTCACCTTGTGGTGCATGAAGTACGTAATGCAGGTCCGTCATGGCGGTTGCAATGCGCATGGCGCCAACGTGTGGCGGGCCTTCATATGTCCAAACAGTTAGCTGCATAATCTATACCTCCAACCGTGTTCTGCGATTGAGAGGACGTGCAAAAAGTTCGGCCAAATCACCAGCCTGCTCATAACCTTGTATCGGCGTAAAGACGAGTTCGATGGACCACTTGGTCGTAATACCCTCAACTTCGAGTGGATTGGCCAGGCCAAGACCGCAAACCACAATATCAGGGCGTGCTTCGCGGCAGCGCTCCAGTTGCAGATCAACATCCTGTCCTTCGCTTAACAATGTTTCAGCTGGTAAGGCTTCCATGTCGGCTGACATGATCGTCTTGTTCAAGTAAGGCGTTCCAACTTCAGTCGGCCTCATGCCCAATTCCTTGTGCAGAAACCGCGCCAGAGGAATTTCAAGTTGTGAATCAGGAAAAAAGAACACTGATTTGTCTTTAAGGTTCTCATAGTGCATTGCGACAGCCCGTTCAGCACGTTGCTTTGGCTTCTCAATCACATTATTAAACGTCTCATCAGAAACGCCAAAGACATCAGCGCAAGCTTTGAGCCAATCCGTTGTGCCTTGAGCGCCCAGCGGGAAGGGCGCCGCAATATGTTTGGCGCCTCGGTCTTTTAACGCTCTTGCCGTATCTGTAAGGAAAGGTTGTGCGAGTACGAATTGAGTATTCTCACCCACAGGCGGCATATCATCTGCCAGGCGTGCGGGTAGGAAACGAACATTATCAATGCCCATTTCAGTAAACAGTCTTGCAAACTGATCCTCGACCACATCGGACAAGGCACCCACGACCATCAATTCATTGGGTGCATTTTCAGGCTCAGCTGGCAGACTTGGCACAAGCGAAGCCAGACAAGCGTCTTCGCCCTGTGTGAAGGTAGTTTCAATGCCACTTCCAGAATAGTTCAAAATTCTGACAGAAGGGCTATGCGTAACAGATAGACGCTCAGCTGCACGGCTTAGATCGAATTTGATCACTTCAGATGGGCATGAACCAACCAAGAAGAGGAGTTTGATCTCTGGACGTCGCAGAAGCAGTTTTTCAACAACGCTATCCAACTCATCATTCATATCAGCGATGCCAGCTAAATCGCGCTCTTCCATGATCGCTGTACCAAAACGTGGTTCTGCAAAAATCATCACACCCGCCGCTGATTGCATCAGGTGCGCGCATGTGCGTGACCCTACGATCAGAAAGAATGCATCCTGAATTTTGCGGTGTAGCCACATAATGCCAGTAAGACCGCAAAAAACTTCATGTTGACCACGTTCATGCAGGATAGGGCGATCATTGCATCCGCTCGCTGGTGTATTGCCAAGTGTTTTATCGATAATATTCATGTCGACGCCCCCATAGTTGGGTTAATCGAACCTGTCTGTGGATATTTTTTATTTATCTGATTTTGCGGACTGTCAAAGTTTTCTGACAAAGCACGATTCTCGGCTGAAGCCTGCAACCTAGCCGCTCTTAACTTCAATATGAATTGAATCGCATTGACGACATAAGCGGCATAAGCGGCCAGTGCCAAGAGCATTAAACCCTCTGCCGACAACCACCCATTATAAAGAGCGATAAGATATGCTGTGTGCAAGGCAAGCACGAGCATTGAGAAGACATCTTCCCAGAAAAAGGCTTCTGCGAAAAGATATTTTCCAAAAACCACCTTCTCCCAAATGGAGCCTGTAATCATGATCGCGTAAAGAATAAACGTTTTTAAAACAATGGAGTAGGTGGCGATTTTATACCCTTCGCCAGTCCATAAATGATTAAGAACGAGATATAGTGAAACCAAAAAAACGATGAATTGAAGTGGCGCAAGAATGCCCTGAACGAGCGTCCAAATCGTATTATCACGACGGACTTTTTCTTCTGGCGTGTAAAGTGATTTAGCTTGCAGCGCATTGTTTAAGGTTATGTTTTCAGCTTTTCTCAAGCTATATCTCCCTGTTTCGGCATCAAACCGAGTGTCAATATATTTTGACATATTAAAATGTAACGCTTGATTGATGCTAAAGTCAAGAAGACTTGACGTTCAATAAATTAGACATCATACTTGTGTTGAAATAAACAGGCCACTATTTTAAGACTTGCAGTGCAGTATGCTGTATGTTGTGGAGATCGCATGAAGCACTTTACAGGAAAGTTGAAGGTTCAGGACCTCATCGCCGATGCTTTAGCGAATGAAATTATTCCAAGTATCATAAGCAGTAAGGCCGCAATGTCCTCGCAAAAAAATTACAGTCCCTTATCAAACAAAAGGAATGAGCAGTTTCTGGCTGAATTTTCCAATATTTTGATATCAGGAGACAAAGACGTTGCAGTTCGCATGACGCAAGATTTTTTGCGTGATCAGCCTTCCGTTACAAATTTGTTCTTAGGTCTTTACACAAATAGCGCTCGCCTTTTGGGTGAAATGTGGGTTCAGGATTTATGTTCATTCGGCGATGTCACGATTGGACTTACTGTTTTGCATGATCTTGTTCGTCAAAACACTCAACGTTTGCGTTTGGAACTTGAGCCCACGAAGCATGAAGTAACTCTATGTTTGTCGCCAATTCCTGGGCAAGAGCACGTTTTTGGTGCTTTTATGTTGGAAGCATTTTTGCTGGCCAAAGGTTATAATGTTGAAACCAGTCTGGCCCAGACAAGAGAAATTTTCCTCAACCACGTAGCAACCAAAGACTATAGCATGATAGCTTTGTCAGTGGCGGAGAATGAACAAGTCAAAGAGTGTAAGAAATTAATCCAGAGCATCAGAAATATGTCTCTCAATCAGGATATTAAAATCTTGGTAGGAGGATACCCCTTTATAGTAACTGATGATCTTTATCTGGAGGTTGGTGCTGATGCTACTGCGGATAACGCTATGCAAGCACTTGAAGTAATAGAAACAATTTGTAATGACAGGATGCGAATTAATTGATGATGATTCTTTTTCAGGTCGGATCACCTGAAATGAGGTTTGAAACGTTCTTTCAGTATTTTTGTTGGCAAAAACTTGGAAAAAAGTCAGGCATAACCATTGGATGATTATACTGCAAATACTGCCAATATGAGATTGGAAAATCTGGAGGAATATTTCTCCGGGTTTAATCTTGCGGAAAACAGCCATTTTTTCGATGCCGCAGCTGATGTCACCCTGATTGTGGATTCAAATGGTTATATTCGCGATGCAGGTTTCCGGGTTGAAGAACTTTTTTCTGCAGGAGGCCGAGGCTGGGTTGGGCAGAAGTTCTCTGAAACAGTAACCTCTGAATGTACAGATAAAGTTACAGACATGTTGGAAGAGGCGCGCAAGGGCGAAACCAGTCGTGCACGCGAAATCAACCATAGCATGCCTCATGACGATGATACGCCCGTCAGCTATACAGCAGCCAAACTAAACGATAATGGCGATGTGATCGTATTTGGCCAGCACATTGCAGAAATTGCAGCGTTGCAAAGACGCCTGATGAGTTCGCAGCTAGCAATGGAGCGTGAGTTTTCAAGACTTCGAGGTGCAGAAAGCCGTTATAGAGCCATTTTTCAATTAAGCGACGCCCCTAAAATTGTAGTTGATGCAAATTCACTGCGTGTAACAGACATTAATCCAACAGCCTCCTTGATTTTGGGCAAAGGTACGCAAAGAATTGAAAACAATAAAGTTCTTTCATTGTTTGATGAAAGTGACGCGGATGTCTTGCATAAATTAATGTTGGCAGCCGTTGAAGGTGGCGATTCTGACCAAGCGAAAATCAAACTTAAATCTGGTGAAGTAGTTTCAATAGCGGCGACCTTGTTCAGAGAAGATCGTACCAGCTATTTATTGTTGCAATTGGGAAGTCAGGAAAGCAATGCGGCTTGGTTTGCGAATGCATCTGAACGCAAAGTGCTGGCACTTGTTGAACAAATGCCGGACGCGTTCGTGATTACAAATTCTTCCAGGCAGATTGTTAGTTGCAATGATGCTTTTTTGGACATCTTTAACGTCACAAATACAAAAGATGCCATAGGTCAGCAAATTGATGCATATTTCGACAGGCCCAATGTTGACTGTAATGTGCTGATTGCCAATGTGCGTGAGCATAATACCGTTCGTCGCTTTGCAACGGTCATGCGCACTCAACATGGTCAAAAAGAAAACGTCGAGATTGCAGCAACCCAACTGGAATATGACGAAGATACCGTTTTGGGTTTTTGGATCAGGCCAGTCAGCACTATGGTGATGGGTACCGATGCCCAACAGGAAAATGTTAGCCGTTCAAATGAGCAAATCGCAAATCTTGTGGGCCACATGCCTCTGAAAGATATTGTCCGAGAGACAACAGAGATGATTGAAAAGCTATGTATTGAAACGGCGCTTGAACTTACGCAAAACAATCGCGCTTCTGCCGCTCAGATGTTGGGCGTCAGCAGACAAAGCCTTTATGCCAAGCTTGGCAAGGGTGAAAAAGACTCCTGACGCCTTGTAAGTTAAATTTGCCATTTATAAGTGTCAAAAATATTTGACATTAATACTATCTGGCCATAGCTTGTTCATATGGCAAATGTGCAAACAACTCCGATTGGTGAGATCGATAATCACCGAAAGCTTCCAACACTCTCAGCGTCTTTGGAACTGCTAAAACCTATTACATGGTTTCCGCCCATGTGGGCTTATATGTGTGGTGTTGTTTCAAGCGGTATTGCCTTTTCAGGCAATTGGCTGGCCATCATCGGCGGTATTATTCTTGCAGGCCCACTCGTATGCGCGATGAGTCAGGCGATTAACGATTGGCATGATCGTCATGTTGATGCGATTAACGAGCCTGACAGGCCTATCCCTTCTGGGCGTGTACCAGGTCGATGGGGCCTGTACATAGCGATGATTTGGACGGCCCTTTCGCTAGCCATGGCTTACGTTCTTGGAGAATGGGTTGTCATGGCAACTGCGGTTGGGCTTTTTCTCGCATGGGCCTATAGCGCACCGCCTCTACGCCTTAAGGAAAATGGATGGTTTGGGAATGCAGCCGTTGCCATTTCCTATGAGGGCTTGGCTTGGTTTACCGGTGCTGCAGTGATGTTGGGCGCGATTCCAGATGGCAGAATTATAATTTTATTATTACTTTATAGCGCGGGTGCCCATGGCATCATGACGCTGAATGACTTCAAGTCGATTTCAGGCGACAAGCAAATGGGTGTACGCACGATACCCGTACAAATTGGCGCTCACAATGCAGCAAGGTTAGCCAGTCTTGTCATGGCTCTACCTCAGGTTGTTGTCGTCTACCTGCTCTTTTCTTGGGGGCTGCCAATCCATGCGTTAATCGTCGTGGCGTTATTACTGGGTCAGATATTCCTGATGTTCAAATATCTGATGGATCGTGTCCAGCTCATTTTAAAACCGCGTGAAATGGCTGCTTATTACAACGCAAGTGGCGTATCACTCTATGTGCTGGGCATGCTGACAAGCAGCATTGGTATCGGCAGTATTTTGGCGGGAGGGCAATAAGATGACCCCGCAATCATTATCATGGATCAGCATCATTCGTTTAGGCCTCGTGCAAACAGCACTGGGCGCCATCGTTGTGTTGACCACTTCCACACTTAACCGGATCATGGTCGTTGAATATGCCCTACCAGCCGTTTTGCCAGGTGCCTTGGTCGCACTGCATTACGGGGTTCAAATGTCGAGACCGCGTTGGGGCTATGGCTCTGATATCGGCGGCAAGAGGACTCCCTGGATTATTGGTGGTATGGCCGTGCTTGCAATTGGCGGGCTTCTGGCCGCCGTTGGCACAGCCTTGATGGCAACCTATTTTTGGCCAGCAATCCTGTTATCCATCTTTGCCTTTATCATGATCGGAATTGGCGTTGGTGCTTCTGGCACATCATTGCTGACGTTATTGGCTACACGTGTTTCGGCAAGAAGAAGACCGGCAGCAGCTTCAATCGTCTGGATTATGATGATCGCGGGGTTTGTCATCACGTCCATTTTTGCAGGCATTAATCTTGACCCATATTCAGGCACAAGACTTGTGATGGTCTCAGGGACTGTGTCTTTAATTGCCTTTAGTGTGGCCTGTCTTGCGATTTTTGGTATTGAGAAAAAATCTTCCGTAGTTACAGCGCAAAGCAAAAAAGAAAAGCCTGACTTCAAGAAAGCCTTCCGTGAAGTGTGGGGCGAAACCAAAGCTCGTCAATTTACAATCTTCGTATTCGTTTCAATGCTTGCCTATAGCGCGCAAGACTTAATTCTTGAGCCGTTTGCAGGGCTTGTCTTCGGTTTTACACCAGGTGAATCGACCAAGCTTTCAGGTGTGCAAAATGGTGGTGTTATGGCCGGGATGATCCTTGTTGCCATTGCTGGCAGTGCCATTGGCGGCAGACGTTTTGGCTCAATGCGCTTTTGGGCGGTAGGCGGCTGTCTGGCTTCTGCCATTGCATTCGTTGGCTTGTCCTTTGCTGCTTATGCGCCACAAACCTGGCCTTTGCAGGAAAACGTATTTTTCCTTGGCTTTGCAAATGGTGCATTCGCTGTTGCAGCAATCGGGTCGATGATGGGCTTGGCCAATTCAGGCGAAGCGCAAAGACAAGGAACGCGCATGGGGTTATGGGGCGCATCACAAGCAATTGCCTTTGGCCTTGGCGGTTTTCTGGGCACGGTCGCCGTAGACGCTGCACGCACAGTATTTGGCTCACCCGCCACCGCTTATTCGACCGTTTTTGCAGGTGAGGCCTTATTGTTCATTTTGTCAGCGATCATCGCGTGGCAAGTCGCACCCAATGTAGCCAT
>CALFBU010000193.1 GCA_937951455.1 uncultured Rhizobiaceae group bacterium | reverse complement strand
GGAGCTTTTGCAGCAGTTTGATGATGGCTTCTTCGGTCTTAACGTCGACGCCGGTGAAAGGCTCATCCAGCAAAATGATTTTGCTTTCCTGCGCCAGTGCACGCGCCAGAAAAACACGCTTTTTCTGGCCTCCAGAAAGTTCTCCGATTTGGCGTTTTTTAAACTCCGTCATACCAACGCGTTCAAGTGCATTTCTCACCGTATCCTTGTCTTTGGCGCTGGCAATGCGCATGAAGTTCATATGGCCATAGCGTCCCATCATGACGACATCTTCAACCAGAACGGGAAAGCTCCAGTCCACTTCTTCTGCTTGAGGGACGTAGGCAATGATATTGTTTTTAAGCGCTTCCTTCACGCTACTGCCAAAGATCTCGACGCTTCCCCTAGCGGTTGGTACGAACCCCATGATGGCCTTGAAGAGTGTTGACTTGCCTGAACCATTAACGCCAACGAGTGCGCTAATCGTGCCTTTTGGAATTTCAAAACTTGTATCGCGTAAAGCCGTGTGACCGTTTCGATAGGTGACGGTTACATCCTTTACTGTGATTCCGGATGGTGCGTTGGTCATTGCCCTGTCAGTCCATCAACGATGGTTTGAGTCGTTGTTCGAAGTAGATCCAGATAAGTTGGCACCTCGCCGTCTGGCTCACTCAATGAGTCGACGTATAAAATCCCGCCATACCTGGCGTTGGTTTCGCGCACGATTTGTTTTGCAGGCGCGTTGGAAACAGTGCTTTCAGAAAAGATGACCTCAATGTTATTTTCGCGCACCGTGTCAATCACTTTGCGTACCTGTTGTGGCGTTCCTTGCGCGTCTGCGTTGATCGGCCAGAGATACAGCTCTTTCATTTGAAAATCACGCGCGAGATAACTAAACGCCCCTTCGCTCGAAACCAGCCAGCGCTTCTCTTCCGGGATTGCGAGGATTTGTTCTTTTAATGGCGAAATGACGTTGGTGATTTCTGTCTTATAATTTTCAGCGTTCTTTTTGTAAATTTCTGCATTTTCAGGATCATATTTGACGAGGCCATCGCGGATATTATCGATGTAAATCAGGGCGGCTTCCAGCGACATCCAAGCGTGCGGATTGGGCTTGCCAGTATAGGGCCCTTGCGCAATGCTCATGGGTTGAACCCCGTCGCTAACCGTAACGCTTGGAATATTGTTGAGATTACCGAAAAATTGCTCAAACCAAACTTCAAGATTCATGCCGTTCCATAATATGAGGTCTGCATCTTGTGCGCGAATGATATCGCGTGGCGTTTGTTGATAGCCATGAATCTCTGCGCCAGGTTTGGTAATTGATTCAACAGTGGCTGCATCGCCCGCCACATTGCGCGCCATGTCTGCAATCACCGTAAAGGTGGTTACGACCTTTAATTTGTCATCAGCAAATGCAGTTTGTGTGCATGTAAAGAGTAACAATAAAAGAGCGCTCAAAGCGGCTTTAAGGTTCATGCGGTTTTAAACTCCTGTCCTACGATCAGAGATTGAAAATATTAGAATGATTCTTAACTGTCAATGCAATTGCAAATCATTCGCAAAAAGAAATTTGACTGGTACATAGGGCAAATAATGCTTATTTGTAGAGTAACCAATATGTTGAAACATGGATTTTGAAGTTATGAAAACCGCCGAACTTTATCGCATGGATATGAAAGACCATACTTGTCCCTTTGGTTTGAAAGCAAAAGACTTGCTGGAACGCGAGGGCTTTGAGATCAAGGATTATACTTTTACATCACGTGATGAGGTAGATGCTTTCAAGGAAAAGCACGATGTGAAAACAACGCCTCAGATATGGATAGAGGGCGAGCATATTGGTGGGCATGATGCGCTTCGAGAGCATCTTGGTAAATCGGTCAAAAACAAGGATGAAACAAGTTATCAGCCTGTCATCGCGATTTTTTCCGTCGCATTCTTAATGTCGATTGCGCTGGTTTACGCCACTTTGGGTTCTTTCGCGCCTGTAAAAATATTTGAATGGTTCATCGCGATTTCGGTCTGCTTCCTTGCAATCCAGAAACTGCAGGATGTGGAGCGCTTCGCTACGATGTTTCTCAATTATGATGTCTTGGCCAAGCGGTGGTTGCCTTACGGAAAAATCTACCCCTTTGCAGAGGCCCTGAGCGGTATTCTCATGCTTTCCGGTGCGCTCGTATGGATTGCATCGCCGATTATGCTTTTCATCGGTACGATTGGCGCATACTCCGTATTCAAGGCGGTCTATGTCGAAAAACGGGAACTAAAGTGTGCATGCGTGGGCGGCGACAGCAATGTACCTTTAGGTTTTGTTTCGCTCACTGAAAACCTTATGATGATGTTCATGGGCATCTGGATGTTGTTTTAATCAGGTTTTCAACATGCGCTTGATAAGATCATCCTTGAATACAAATTGATGCATGAGAGCTGCGCCAATATGGGTTATGACAAGGGCAGTAATAAACAGACCCAGATAATGGTGATATTCCAGAAGCTGATTTCCCCATTCGCGATTCTTCTCCGCAATCGGCGGTAAGGTCAATCCAAAGAAAAACGGTATGTTTTTAACACCCCATGTGTTGGTGGCATACCAGCCTAAAAATGGCTGAATGAATAAAGACGCATAAAGAAGCCGATGAACCGTGATGGCTGCGGTTTGTTGTAGGCCTTTATCGCCGACGTGTTTGGGTAGAGGCGGTTTGCTGAGTTTGGCAATGATAACGCGCACCACAACCAACATCATTAATAGAAATCCGGTAGCGCGGTGCCAATCGTAATGCTTACCCACTTTAAAGCCGTTGCCCATCAAAAAACCTACGATAATCACATAAATCATCATGGCTGCCATGACCCAATGAATGGTTCGCATGGCGCGTGAATAACCGCGTGTTTCACCCGCATTCATGGTCGTTGCTTCGCTCATGGTTTACTCCTCACCAGTTATGCCCTTTATGAATAAGGTATAGGATTAAGTTTTTGCGCGTCAATCATCTGGTGTGCGTTATAATCTTTCATGCAGGGGCTAAAAGCTTGACAAAAGGCCATGTTATGGTGTTTTTGCCTCAATCAATAACAATAGTTTGATTGTCGCGCATACCCGCTATGCGCTGGTCAAAATCATTTCAGGACAGATCACAAGCGCATGGAAAAATTCACAAAACTTACTGCTGTTGCAGCACCAATGCCGATTATCAACATTGATACGGATATGATCATTCCAAAAGACTATCTTAAGACCATTAAGCGTACCGGTTTGGGCGAAGGTCTGTTTGCTGAAATGCGTTACCATGAAGATGGTACTGACAATGCTGATTTTGTTTTGAACAAGCCTGCCTACGAAAAAGCACAAATTCTGGTTGCGGGTGATAACTTTGGTTGTGGTTCGTCTCGCGAGCACGCGCCTTGGGCGCTGCTTGATTTTGGCATTCGTTGTGTGATCTCAACCAGCTTTGCTGATATTTTTTACAACAACTGTTTCAAAAACGGTATTTTGCCGGTTGTCGTTTCCCAGGACGAACTTGATAAATTGATGGATGACGCTGAGCGCGGTGCCAATTCAACCGTGAGTGTTGATCTGGAAGCGCAAACGATTTCAGGTCCTGATGGCGGTACAATCAAGTTCGATATTGATCAAAGCCGAAAAGAGCGTTTGCTTGAGGGTATCGATGACATTGGCGAAACCCTTGGCAAGGCAGATGATATTACAGCCTTTGAAAACAAGAATGCTGAAAACCGTCCTTGGGCGTAAGTTGGCTATAGTCTATTCAACAATATGAACATGGAGGCTTTGTGCAATCACTTTATTTTTGCGCAAAAGCTCGGTGTTTAATTTATATTCACCCGCTTCAACAGTGCGTCTCTTGCCCGAGAATGCGGAGTAGCTTGCTTTCTTACGCTCCAACGGATCAGTTGTAATTTCAGAAATGATACCGTTTGGTCCTTCAAGCAAAAACTTTATTCGGTCGCCTTTTCTCAAGTTTATAAACCACGCCCATCCCACAATTGCTTCGTCGCCTATGGATGCCTGTTTTGGTGCACCTTTTATGACGAGTTGTTTGTGCTCAATCACACTACCACTGACGCCAGAGGCTATCAGCCGTGACGTATTTTCAGAAAAATAAGCGATGGTGTCAGCGTCAAACAGCGTTTCAGCATTTGACGTTACATTACAAGTTGATCCAGGCTTTTTGCCAGAAACAGGATCAAACCATTGACCATCTTTTCGAATGCTCAAATGCACATGCGGAAATTCGGACGCGCCTGAGGTGCCTACAAATCCAAGTGTATCGCCCTTGTTGACACGGATTCCTTTTTGAACAGCGATTGAACCTTGCTTAAGATGGCAAAGCTGCGTTTCGTACCCATTGTCATGTTCTATCACAACACCGTTGCCGCATTCTTTTCCCTTAACGCGTTGCCTGTCTTGTGGCGTTGTCATGAGAATATCTTTAACGCCATCGCGCACTGCTTTGACTGTGCCAGTTGCCGGAGCGATGACGGGTACATTTCTCTTAATATCCTCAAGCGAAAGCAGGCGGATGTCGACACCCTTGTGCCCATCATATGTAGCGCCCTGACAAAAGGAATCTGCCGTGTCTTCGGTTTCGAGCAGGTCGGGTAGGCTTTGTATATAACAGTCCTTTTCAAGCTCGCATTGGATTGGAAGGCCGACTTTGAATTCTTCGGCACTTGCCATGCTTGCTAGACACAGAAACGACATTGTAAAAAGGCCAGTTTTCAGCAGTTGAAATCTATCTCGCATGGGTTTATTCACTGATGAAGATTTAACAAATAATGCAAAAGGCAAAGTTATGGCATCGCGCAAAGTTTTTCTCCTCCCTGGAGATGGTATTGGTCCTGAAGCGACCGCAGAAGTAACCAAGATTATCAACTGGATGAACGAAGCGCTAGGGTCTGGCTTCGAAGTTGAAGAAGGTCTTGTGGGCGGTACTGCATATGATGCACACGGTGAGGCAATTTCTGACGGTGACATGGAAAAAGCTTTAGCTGCTGATGCTGTTCTTTTTGGGGCAGTGGGTGGGCCAAAGTGGGATGATGTTCCTTATGAAGCGCGTCCTGAGGCTGGTCTTCTGCGCTTGCGCAAGGACATGGAGTTGTTTGCAAACCTCCGTCCTGCGATCTGTTATCCTGCATTGGCTGACTCCTCTTCACTTCGCAAGGATGTCGTTGAAGGATTGGATATCCTGATCGTACGTGAGCTGACAGGTGGTGTTTATTTTGGGGAGCCAAAAACCATTACCGATCTGGGCAATGGCCAGAAGCGTGCGGTTGATACGCAGGTTTATGATACGTTTGAGATTGAGCGCATTGCAGGCGTTGCCTTTGAAATGGCACGCACCCGCGACAACCGTGTTTGCTCCATGGAAAAACGAAACGTTATGAAATCTGGCGTTCTGTGGAATGAAGTTGTTTCAGCTACGCATAAGGACAAATATTCAGACGTTGAACTGGATCACATGTTGGCGGACGCGGGCGGCATGCAGCTTGTGCGTTGGCCAAAGCAGTTTGATGTGATTGTCACGGACAACTTGTTTGGGGATATGCTATCTGATGTGGCTGCCATGTTAACCGGCTCTCTTGGCATGTTGCCATCAGCCTCGCTTGGTGCGCCTGATCCAGTTACCGGTGCGCGCAAGGCGATGTATGAACCGGTTCACGGTTCGGCGCCTGATATTGCGGGCCAAGGCATTGCAAACCCGATTGCGATGATTGCTTCATTTGCTATGATGTTGCGTTATTCTTTCAACATGGTTGCAGAAGCAGATCAGGTTGAAAAAGCAATCGCCAACGTTCTGGACACTGGCAAGCGCACAGGTGATATTTGGTCTGAGGGATGCGAGAAAATCACAACTGCTGAAATGGGTGATGCTATTTTAGCAGAACTTCAATCGCTGGCAGCATAAGACAAAATCATGCGTCAAGCATTTGAAGCCCGTTTCAAATCGCTTGCAGGTTCGTGGAGACTTAAAAGAGAAATCTCCACGGGTGAAACATTAGACGGAAAAGCCGTGTTCGAAGCAATTTCGAATACGGCTTTTTTGATGCGGGAAGAAGGTCAATTGATCTTGCTGAACAAGGCGCAAATTCCTGCTTCAAAATTGTGGTACTGGCATCTCCGTGATGGCGAAGTGCTTGAGGTTACCTATGACGCAGACCGCCATAAAACATATCATTTGGTCAAACTGGCGACGTCTGAAAAAGGATGGCAAGGCGAAGCGCAGCATTTATGTGGGTCTGATTTATACTCTGGAGAATACAGCTTTAAAGAGAATGGCTTTGAAATCATTCAAACTGTTAAAGGTCCAAAAAAGGATTATACGGTGAGAAGTTTCTACTCAAAATAGCTGCTAGGTGAACCTGAGAATCTGCCGCGTTTGCCAAAAAACTCCGGCTTTTCTTTTCCGCAAGTGAAATTTTTCGCTTTTGTATCCGCAAGTTCCTGAGACAATTTATTTGCGTTTTTATTGGCGCGAGCGTCAACATACCCGACCACGCAGGAGGTTGGGTTTTCATGTGTGCCGACGGTTGACACAACGAGTACCTGCCCTTCCAGTTCTTTCTTGTACTCGCCATTATCATTCGCGTTTTCTATGAAATATCTGAGAATGGCCGCATAGGGTTTTTTATCTTTAAGCCGCCATTCAATCGTATCGTTGGCGCGGTTAAATTCTCCAAAACTTTCCCATTGGCCCCCCAGCTTTGCAACGTGTCCGAAGCGTACCATTTGGCGAAGATCTCCTTCTGAGAAGAGGATTGGATATCCCGTGTAGCCCGAACAGACTGCGTTCAAGCCCTGCTCATATTGGTCAATGATTGTGCAGGTTTTGTCGAAATCGATTTTCGTATAGGCGTTGTCTTGTGCAAGTGCAGGAGAGGTGACGAATAGTAGACTGATAAGAATTGCTATTCGCCACATGATAACCGCCTTAAGCAAACATTGGGATGAGAGAGGTTGCTATGAACCTTTGCAGGAAGAAGATAATTACAAGAACCACGATAGGCGATAAATCAATCCCGTTGAAGTTCGGCATGAAGCGCCTGATGGGGCGGTACATCGGTTCTGTTAACTGATAAAGCATGCTGCCGATTTGGCCGACAAACTGATTTGACGAATTGATTACATTAAATGCAAAGAGCCATGAGAAAATCGCAGATGCAATGACGATGAACCATGCAATGTCCAGAATGAAATATAAGGTTTGAAGAAGGGCGATCATATTAGGCTCCGTATTATTATTCTATCATTTGGCCTTTATTAGCTACCAAATCAAGTATGATTTTTTGCAGGGCCTACCCAAAGCTCCAGAAAATTCTCCAACCACTGTTTCACTTGCGGATCATGTCTGGGTCTTGCCTCAAACTGTTGTTCGCGGTTTTGTGCGCCTGGGAGGACAAAACGATGGGACGCTTTAGTCGTCCATTTGTGCATCATGTAGTGCGTCACTTCCGAATGAAACTGCACGCCATAAGCATGATCACCGTATTTATAGGCCTGATTGGGGTATTCTTCTCCGCTTGCCAACAGCATGGCATCCTTTGGTAGTGAAAAGCCTTCCGTATGCCATTGATAGACATGGTCAGGCCAATCCATCATGGTCTCACCTGCCTGCGTTGCCTTGATAGGATAATAGCCCACCTCAACGTATTCATCCTTGTGGGGCATAACCTCACCGCCTAGATGTTTGCTAAGCATTTGTGCGCCCAGACAAATACCAAAAAAAGGTTTATTTTCTTTCAAGGGCACAGACATCCAGTCGATTTCGCGCTTGATGAATTCTTCATTGTCATTGGCGCTCATGGGGCCACCGAAGACAATGGCACCAGCGTAGTCTTCAAGCGTTTCCGGCAAATTATCACCGAGAGCAGGTCGACAACCAACGACATGGTAGCCCATGTCCTCAAGCATCATGCCCACTCTACCCGGGGTTGATGTTTCCTGATGCATAACAGCGAGAATTTTTGGATTTTGTTTTCTAGTCATCTGGCGTTAAGGCATTCATGTTTTGTGTGTTTTTCTTCCAGACGCGTTGCTTGAGCAGAACCCGATTTCTGGAATCAACGGCAAGCAATTCTGCAATCCGCCATACAACGTTATCTTCCAGTTCATGAAGAACGCCATCTGCAAAAACCATTTCCCAGAGATGCTCAATGATCTTGATACGATCTTCTTCTTTGAGCGCGCGCTTCAAGATGCTGGTAAACTTGTAAAGATCGATGGCTTCTTGTTCAGCAGTTTTGGCTTCGATCGTAAGACTTTTGGTTTCTTCTTCGCTTAAATCGAATTGCTCAGATAAAAGCTCAGCCATTTTAGCTTTTTCTTCATCGCGGATAACACCATCAACGGCAATGACATGATACATAAGAGCCGCTTCAGCCAGTTGCATTTTGTCATGGATGAAGGTTTCGGGTTCATCAGAATCGGATAGATCTGAAACGAATTTCTTTATGATATCAAACATAAGTTCAACGTAATCAATTCATGCCAAGTTTCAAGCCTTGGCATGAGAATGTTGATGTATTGATCTTAGTCGACAATAAAAGCTGTATCGTCGATATCGGTATTATCCGTATTTGCTTTTATAATATCAGAAAGTGATAAATCGTTCAGCCATTGCTGGTCCGCATAGCTCATGGACCTTGTGTAGAAGTTTTCATCCGCTTTGGCTGTTTTGGCGAATTGTTCTCCAACAATTTTGGTGAAGGTTTCACCCAGCATGGAATTACCTGATGGATTTTCTGCAAGACCGCCTACCCATAGATCAATATCGTCTGGCGATGAATATACGGAAGCCAATTGGTCACCGACTCCATCTTGAAAAATCGGGTCATCAAAGCTTTCGATTTTGCGCATCCCTAATGCTTCGCGCATGGCGTTATAGGTTGGTAGATTGTGGTCACGACCCCGTTGAATGTTAAGTGATGCCAGATCAAGACCCGGTGCGCCACTGCCTGGAGGACCGAAGAGGCGATTGCGAAGGCCATCGACAATTTTGTTATCAACCTTTTCTGATGTTTGCTCGCTCTGACCAGAAAGGATGGCGCCTATGCCTTCCTTTTCTGTAAATTCAGGCTGAAAGAAGACATCATCCAGTGAAACCTGTTTGATGCTTCCATCAGCCTGTTTGACCGCAACCTTTTCACTCACAAGAGTGTGCCCCAGCCTATATGCGGCGGTTGCGAATTCATTTGATACTTTGCCATCGTTTGTTTTTTGGTCGATGTAAAAATTATCAGGGTCTGATTTCTCATTGCCCAAAAGCACAGGCAAAAATTCGTTGTAGGTGATTGCCTGAATTTCTGCCGTAACAATCTTGCGTGCTTCTGCAAAGATTTTGTCATCCGACATTAACGGATTTGCCTTGGCGATTATGCCTGCCTGACGATTGTGTTCGCGCACAAAAAGCGTATGTAGCGATAATAGACCTGGCTGTTCTGCAGCGCGCTTGTCTCCGGATAAAACCATGGTATCAGGGTCGTCAGGTAAAAATCCGTCCTCACCAATTTTCATCATACCGCCTGTGTGGGAACGAAGATGCTCAGTTTCTTCAGGCGTTGCACCATACACCATTGAGGCGTCAATCAATGGTGTTTGTTCGTTAATCTGTTGTCGTATGCCGTTTGAATCTACCACGCCTTCAGAACGTTTAAACGGAATAAGTCCACGTCCTGTTCCAGTCGGGTCTAGCCCACGATCACCCTTGGGAACAGAAATATTGGCAACCTCTTCGCCTTCCTTGGTGAGAACCATGTCATGATCTATGAATTGTCCCCAAGACCAAAGCAGGTCTGATGCATTATTGTCGTTTTTGGTTTCTTGATTGCCTTGCGCTGCGACTGCATTTGAGATGTCTCTTGGTGCCGGTCTGTCTTTGCCGGATAGTTCACCAGTTTTGGCGCCTTCACCAGCTGGTGCTAATCTTGTAATGGTTTCTTCTGCAAGCGGTTTTGCAAATGGGCCGGGTTTTTCAGGTTTAACAGCCGGATAATCATTTTTCCCACCAAAACTGATTTGAATTTTTGTCTTTCCTTTTTGAAACTCAGGAAAATCTAAAACAATATTGGTGTTTCCGCTACCTGATATCGTTATGTTGGAAAGCTGATTTGAAAGAACGTTTTTCAAACCGAAAAGAATGTTGACGCCTTTTGCGTTGACTTGAATATCAATTTTGCCTGGGTTTGCCGACAGGCCAGTATTTTTTACCGCACTCACAGGGTTTGATGAAGCAGAGTTTAGTTTGGTTTCCAGTTTCTTGGTTAAGCTTTGTAGTTCGTTCGTGATTGCATGGAATTGTTTGTTCGCAGCAGAATTTTCTAAGTTTGTGTTTTTTTGTGTGTGATAAAAACACGATGAGGTTTTAACACTGCTAATCATGACGAAGTCCAGCCGTTTGTTTGCAATAATCTAAATTCTATAAATTCAGAAATATCACAAAATCGTGAGTGGCTGGAATTCGTACGAATTGCTTAAGGCCAAAGGTACCAACTACGTAGGTATACTAAGCAGTCAGATTTTTGCCTTATCGTTCCGTTCTTCTTGAACGTGCTTATAGGGTGGGCTGGTTTCCCTAGATGTGTAGTGGCTTGCCATGTGTCGCCAGTGCTGCTTCGCGAACGACTTCAGACAATGTTGGATGTGCATGACAGGTTCTACCCAAATCTTCGGAAGAGCCGCCAAATTCCATTAGCACAGCACATTCATGAATCATGTCACCAGCACCAAAGCCTACGATGTGAACGCCAAGAACACG
>CALFBU010000192.1 GCA_937951455.1 uncultured Rhizobiaceae group bacterium | reverse complement strand
GCCCATCGTGCCATCCGTTTGCTTATGATCGCGCAGGGATGAACCGCCGGCCTCAATGGCACTTGCTATAATCTCCCGAATGGAAGTGGCTAACAGCTCTGTACGTTTGGTTGCCTTGCCATCTTTTCTCGTAATAGTTGTGGCTTTGCGTTGTGGTGATAGTCCCGAACGCCATAAGGCTTCGCAGACATATATATTGCCAAGCCCTGCAATCAGGCGCTGATCGAGCAAGGCAGCCTTTAACGGCGCGGTCTTTCCGGCAAAGAGTTTTGATATTAATGCGCCATCCAGTGCGTTGCCTGTTGGCTCAATGCCAACGCCTGCAAAATGCTTGTGTGTTTCCATGGCTTCGCGTGGCACTAAATCCATGTAACCAAACCTGCGCGGGTCATTATATATTATGTCTGCACGGCCATGCGGGCCATTTACACTGATAATGACATGGTCATGTTTCTGCGCATCTGATCTTGGATGATGAAATACGCCTGGTGCGGCAACGCCTTCAGCCATTTCGATGCGAAACGAACCCGACATGCCCAAATGCATAACGAGGACTTCGTTGCTTGCCAAATCCAGAACAAGGTATTTTGCGCGTCTGCCAACAGACAATATCTTTTGACCTTCTAATCTTGCTACAAAATTATCCGGGAATGGAAAACGCAGATTTGGGCGATTTATCACCGCTTTTTCAATCATCGAGCCTTCCATGACGGGCTGAAGACCTCGTCTTACGGTTTCTACCTCTGGCAGTTCAGGCATATAAATTTAACCTTACCTAATTTGTCCTAGTGAAAAGCCCTTTGGCTTCCCCTATATATAATGTATGTAAAGCCCAATATTTTTAAGGCCACTTATAATGTCAGACTCACGTACCACTGCAGCAGACCAGATGGAAACCTCTTTTGGTTTTTCAAGTGTAAATCCTGGTGAGAAGCAACCCCTCGTCAATGACGTGTTTCACAAGGTTGCTGATAAATATGACATCATGAATGATCTCATGTCTGCAGGCATGCATCGCCTTTGGAAAGATGCGATGATTTCATCTTTGGCGCCTCCCAAAAATGATAGCAAAGTCTGGAAGTCCCTCGACGTTGCTGGCGGCACGGGTGACATTGCCTTTAGGATCGTGCAGCGTGGTGGCGCGCAGGTTCACACAACCGTGTTTGACATTAATGCTTCCATGCTGGAAGTGGGCGAACAACGCGCCATCAAGAACGGCTTGGCTGATAAACTGACTTTCGTCGAAGGCAATGCAGAAGTTTTGCCTTTTGATGACAACTCCTTTGATGCCTACACGATTGCATTCGGCATTCGCAACGTTCCCAAAATGGAGCAAGCGATTGGTGAGGCCTACCGTGTCCTGAAACCGGGTGGTAAGTTTATGTGCCTGGAATTTTCAGAAGTGACCGTACCCATGCTGGATAAGTTTTATGAACAATGGTCAATGAATGCCATTCCAAGAATTGGCAAAGCGGTGACCGGTGATGGTGATAGCTACCAATACTTGGTCGAATCCATTGCCAAGTTTCCCAATCAGGAAAAATTTGCAGAAGCCATTCGTGGACAGGGTTTTGAAAAAGTAAGCTGGCGCGATTTTACCGGTGGTATAGTTGCCATGCATTCAGGATGGAAGATTTAAACCGTCCATGAGTATCATTCGATCTTTTCTTTCTCTTGCCCATGCAGGTTGGGTTCTGGCCCGTGAAGGTGTTGTTTCCGAACTGCCTTCAGACGGCATGCCGCCGCCCGCCAAATTTGCCCATCGCGTTGCTGGCTTGATCGCACGGCGACAAGCAGCAGATCGTGAACAATCCGAGCGTTTATCAATAGCGCTTAACAAACTTGGGCCTAGCTGGATTAAGCTGGGTCAGTTTTTGGCAACACGCCCCGATGTTGTGGGCAAGGAAACCGCACTTGATTTATCGCTCCTGCATGACAGCGTGGAACCATTTGGACTTGACGAGGCTAAAAAACGGATTGAACAATCCATAAACAGACCCCTAGACGAAATCTTCTCTGAAATCAGCGAGCCGATTGCCGCCGCCTCCGTCGCACAAGTTCACAAGGCAATTTTGAAAGAGACGGGCGAAACGGTTGCTGTAAAAGTCATTCGTCCTGGCGTTCGTGCGCGCTTTAGAAAAGACATGGAAACTTTTTATGCGGCAGCGCGCTTTGTCGATAAAACGGTCGAAGAAGCCAAACGCCTAAAGCCTGTTTCCGTTGTCGATATGCTCGATCAGTCTGCAAAAATCGAGATGGACTTAAGACTTGAAGCCGCTGCCTTTTCCGAAATGGGTGAAAATACCAAAGACGATCCGGGATTTCGTGTTCCTGAAATCAATTGGGAATATACAGGACGTGATTGCATTACCATGTCTTGGGTCGATGGGATTAAACTTTCAAACGTAGAGGCACTGCGTAAAACAGGCCATGATCTTGAAGGACTATCGGTTACCTTAATCCAGTCTTTCTTGCGCCATACGCTACGCGATGGTTTCTTCCATGCGGATATGCACCCGGGTAATCTCTTTGTTGATACGAAAGGCGATGTGGTTGCCGTAGACCTTGGCATTGCAGGACGCCTAGGCAAGGATGAGCGCAGGTTTCTGGCTGAAATTCTTTATGGCTTCATCAAGCGTGATTATCTCAAGGTCGCACAAGTGCATTTTGATGCAGGCTATGTACCGCCCCATCATGATGTTCATAGTTTTGCCCAAGCGATCCGTGCCATCGGCGAACCCATCCACGGCCAATCTGCCGAAACCATTTCCATGGCAAAGCTTTTAACGCTCCTGTTCGAAGTCACCGAGATTTTCGACATGCAAACGCGGCCGGAATTACTCCTGTTGCAAAAGACCATGGTTGTGGTTGAAGGCGTCGCTCGAACCCTCGACCCAAGCTTCAACATGTGGAAGTCGGCCGAACCGGTTGTTGGCTCCTGGATTGCCAAAAATCTTGGACCTGTTGGAATTTTGGAAGATGCCAAGGAAGGATTCGATGCAGCGCGAAGACTTGCCCATCAAATGCCAAAACTTGCCAAGCGCACGGAACTTCTGTCCGATCATATGCAAGGCATGATTACGAATGGTATGAAGCTTGACCCTGAAACCACCGAAGCGATTGGCAAGGCTGAGGCCAAGAACAATCGTTGGGGGCATATCGCTCTTTGGGTGATTGCCGCACTGCTTGCCTGGAATATCTTTAGCTAACGCTAAATCGGCAGACTGGTCGTATCTTTAATGTCTTCCATGACGAAGCTTGCCGATAGATCTGCTACCGGCACTTTTGCTATGAGACGCTGATAAAAGTCATCATAGGCTTTGACGTCTTTAACCCGCACGCGCAAGACGTAATCCAAATCCCCCGACATACGATGCGCGCCAATAATTTCAGGCATCAAAGACACCGCCTTCTTGAACTTTGAAAGCCAATCGGGGTCATGGCCAAAGGCTTTGATCATGACAAAGACCGCTAATCCAAGCTCAACACGTTCAGGGTCAACCAGCGCAATACGCTTGCTGATCACGCCATCGCTTTCCAGTCGCTTAACTCTGCGCCAACACGCATTTCTTGATAAGTTGATGGAATCAGCCAAATGCTCAACGCTTATCGAAGCGTCCTTTTGGAGCTTGTTTAGGATTTTACGGTCAATTTCGTCTAAAATATCATTCATATTAGGGATAATATCCCAATAATGTATTCTATATCAAGATGTTTTCGGAATTATTCCCCTCAACATAGATGTATTGTCCACAAAAAGGAGGAAAAGCCATGAAATCTGTTATGAATAAAATTCTATTTGAACACCCTGCATCCGTTAATGAAGGCTATTTTGAGCACATGCGCTTTGCATCCAGTTTTGCACTGGGGCTTTTCATTGCGGGAGGCGCAGCGGTTGTTCACGCTATCATTCCCTGTCTTTGTGAAAAGACGGCAAGCAATAAAATTACCGAACTTTATAGAAAAATCGAAAATCGCTGATATATTCTCCTGTATACGCATTCGCGCAACAGGATAAATTTCAATGAAAATGAATGAACTTGGCCGAACCGGCATTATGGTGAGTGAGCTTTGTCTTGGCTCAATGACTTGGGGTACACAAAACACTGAAGCCGAGGGGCACAGCCAAATTGATTATGCTCTCGACCATGGCATCAATTTCATTGATACCGCTGAAATGTATCCCACCACGCCGCTGTCTGCCGAGACGCAAGGCGATACTGAACGGGTAATCGGCACTTGGGTTGCGAAGAATAAATCTCGTCGTGGTGATGTGGTTCTTGCAACCAAAGTGTCAGGTGCAGGTTATAAAAATGTCCGTGACGGTGCGCCCATTTCCCCCGATACCATCCAGACAGCACTGGAAAACAGCCTTGCCTCCATGCAAACAGACTATGTCGACCTCTACCAATTGCATTGGCCAAACCGTGGTTCTTACGCTTTTCGTCAGTCCTGGACATTTGATCCGACCGGCCAAGACACACCGCAGACGCTTGAGCATATGGAGGCAGTTCTTGATGCACTCGATGGCCACGTCAAATCCGGCAAAATACGAAGTGTTGGCCTTTCCAACGAAAGCGCGTGGGGTACGGCAAACTGGCTGAGAATTGCAGAAAGCAAAGGCTACCCGAGAGTGGCCAGCGTGCAGAATGAATATTCGCTCATGTGCCGATATTTTGATCTCGATATGGCTGAACTTTGCCACCACGAAGATGTGGGGCTGTTATCCTTTTCTCCACTGGCGTGTGGTCTTCTAACCGGAAAATATAATAACGGCGAACGCCCTGAGGGGTCGCGTGCCGATGTATCAAGCGCCAATCTGGGTGGCCGATGGAGTGAACGCGCGCTGGAATGCGCCAATGCCTATTGCGAGATTGCGAAAAAGCACGATGTCGACCCAACCCAAATGGCACTTGCCTGGTGTCTTACCAGACCCTTCATGGCTTCCGTGATTTTTGGCGCGACCAGCATGGAGCAACTCAAAAATTCGGTAAAGGCGGCTGATTTACACTTAAATGAAGATATTCTGGCGGATATTCTTTCCACTTATAAAGATTATCCAATCCCGTATTGATTCATAGGTGGCACCCCCGAAACCTATCATTGGCTGGAAAGGTAACGAAGATGCCCGCCCCTTAACGCTGTAAGGGACTTATACATAACGTTCCAAACAGGTATTTATTCATTTTTAATTTCGAAAAATTTTGTGAATGTCTGTCAGCGCATCGTGACTGTCATTATTTTTGATTAGCCATAGAGTGCAGACTTTTAGAATGGATATTTTTTATGGCAGTTTTTTTAAATGGCCTGGCAACGGCAGTTCCTGAATACGAGCTTCCTCAAACGCTGGTTGAAGATAATGCAAGGCGTATTCTCGGTTCGCGTTATGCACAATTTGAACGCATGTCCGCCAGTTTCAAAACTTCTGGCGTTGAGAAACGATATTCCTTTGCGCCGATAGATTGGTTTCAGGAACCCAAAGGCTGGGAAGATCGCAATGCGCTTTATCTTGAAGGCGCGAAAGAGATATTTATCAAAGTCGCCAATCAGGCCTTGGCGCAGGCAAATCTCAAAGCAAGCGAAATCGATACGGTTGTAACCGTTTCCTCAACGGGCATTGCAACGCCGACAATCGAGGCACTTGCCTTTAAAGCGATGGGGTTTCGCAATGATGTGCG
>CALFBU010000191.1 GCA_937951455.1 uncultured Rhizobiaceae group bacterium | reverse complement strand
AATCAGTTTCCAACAGACAGCTCAATACATCGGTATTTATTTGCTTTCAGGCATTCCACTGATTGCAGCGGGCTTCATATACAAATCAAATAAACGAAGCATATTCATTGGTTTGGCATTATTATTAAGCGCTATACTCGTTACCGCAATACAAGCGAGATGGTACTCACATCACCAATTTCCAATATTTATAGCGACCCTTGTTATGCTCTGGATCATTCAAAGCAAAACACCAAAAATGGTTTCCCTTTTCGTATGCCTTTTCCTGATAAATACATTGTACGGCCAATTCAAAGAAAATAGCCTTTACCAAGCCAGATTTAAGCTTTTGGATCAAAGTTTCCTTGCAAAAAATATATCGCTTGAAAACAAACGTGTTGGTTTGATGATTGCACACCCATCTCCATTCAGTGAGATTGTTGCACAACATGGCGGCACTAGATGGACAGCCTTGGTAAATTTTGCCCATGTTTTCTCGGAGTTGGAAAAGGCTGACATTATCGAAAACGAAGGCAAACTTGCACCGCCTATTGAACGGTTTGTTGATGGTCGCGAAATTTTACACGACAAGACAATGAGCCTGTGGGAGGACTCTCCACCAGACGTGATAATCATGGATCACAGCAACAGTTGGCCGTTGAAACATCTTGAAGTGAACTGGCCCCATCTTTTCTCTAAAGATGAACGGTTTGCCAAAATCATGGCCAACTACGCGTTGGCATATTCACATGAAGAGAAATATTTGGGATATGATTATTACATCAAAAAACAATGAACAGGCTTAAACGTTTTCTACGTTACCTGTCGTTTTACCATCACGAAATAAAAACCCGATTATAATCATCAAGCTTGTCAGTATGAAGATACTGCCAAATGAAACAATCGTAGCGAGCATGATGCCTTGCAAGCCACTTTCACTGACCCAAAGTATACTAAGCCAAATGTTCAGGATGATCGCCAGGACACTTAAACCAGACATCAAAATAATCTTTTTCTCAAAATGTAGGAACTTCATATTGTGAAAGAAGAAACCCTGCATCAACATAGCCGTGATCATGTAACCGACGAAAGGAATGGCCTTGTGGAAACTCTCACCAAGCAAAAACGGTGCAACGGAGATGGATACAAAATAAATGACACCCGCGATCAAAGTTGCGATTGTAAAATAAAGCATTGAAACAGATAGAATATCACGGGATTTGGCCTCAACTAAATTACCAAGCCTTCGAAATAGCCATGGTGTCCAAGCCAGAAAAAAACTTTGATTAACTACCCAGAATGCGGAAGCAAACAATGCCGCAACTCCGTAGATACCGCTCGCTTCAAGTCCGATATAATGGGCTGCTACTACTTTGTCGACCATACCCATAGCCATCAAAACCATGCCTGTCGGCCAATAAATCAATCCGAATCGAGCAATGTTTCTATAAAAAGACCTCTGAGGCATTTTGAAAAATATATTTGGGCTGTACCCAAGAAATCGTAAAGAAATCAATGTCGCGACAGACAACCCTATCATTCGACCAAAGATCACCCCTTGCCAACCCCAATCCAACAGGAGAAAAATCACCATAAAGCTAATGCTGCAAACGGCTTGAATGACTTGCGTCAATAAAAAGCCAACCCGGTTCGCATGAAACTGATGCAACGCAAGTGCTGTATAAAATGCTTCAAATAAAAATGCAGCAATGACAATCGTCACAAGCCAGGCTGCCGGAAATTTTGATATGAAGGCCAACTGATCCATAAACAAGAAAACCAGCACGGTTCCCACACAAACACTCACCATCATGATGTAAAAGATTGTATGCGTGTACTGATATAATTGCTTGGGATCAAAATCATAAAACCGCATACGAATGGCGTCTTGCGAAGTTAATCCGATAATAGGTCTCAAAAAAGTTGCATAGGTAATAAACAGAACCCATATGCCATATTCAGCTGGTTCAAGTGACCGCGTCAGGATTGGCGCCAGCAAAAATGGTACAAGTGCTTCAATACCATTGGCAAAAGCGTAGAAAACGGATTGAAGAAATAAAGTACGTTTAGCTTTCATACCACCTCCCCCGTCTATGCTATAAAGCGCTCTTTAAAATACATACGGCTAATTCAGAAACCTCGAATCAAACCATCCATAGTGTTTTGTTAACATAAATCTTCTACCTTTGCGCAAATTGGTTACGCATCCTCAAAGCACAGAATCCATAAGAGAATATTCTTCAATGACAGCATCTCTTTCACACACAGATTCAAAGGAGCAAACTAACACTGCAAATCCTGATCGCAAATCACGAGGTTATTCGCTAACAACCGCCATTTTGGTGGTGCGTAAAATGGATACACAGCAAACGCGCAGTGCTGTTTTTTCAGAAATCAAAAACAAAAACCCGATCTACAGACTTGTCGACCAAGCTTACAGTTTTTCAAAATATTTATTTTTGCAACCCGTTATTCTATTACTTTACATGTTAAAGGCAATCGCAGCCATCGGGCCTGAAGTTAAAGCTTCAGATGAGATCATCAGTATTTCGAATTTCAACAACGAAGCAAGCGCAATTGATCGAGTGCTTAAGGCAATTCCAGACAAGAAATCCGCTCGATTAACATTCAACAAGAAATACTACCTTCGAAAAAACCAGATATCTTCTTACCTTGCACTGCTTAAAGCCGCACCAAACTATTGGAATTTTATTCGAAAGATCGCGCGCACTTACGATTTCATGCCAGCGTGTCGAATGGCTAGTGTACTTGCATTTTACATTCGCTTTGATGAGACATTTAAAAAACATGAGAATCTAAAAACGGCATTAATTGCAAGCAACTACAGTCCTGAATGCACCGCACTTGCAGCAGCTGCGCATAAAAATGGATGCAAAGTCATATACGTTAATCATGCACCAGTGCCTGCAAACAGCGCTTATGTTCCACCAGTTCTATCTGATTATTCAGTATTTTATGGAACGGCTATGCAAAACATATATCAAAGAAGAAGCAGATGTATGTCGCAAGTTGTGACGATTGGTCAGCCTGGTGATACGCAATTCATGAAATGGCTTCCGCAGATCAAGACCGTCGGGATATTTCTTACTGCCCTCACCCAAAAGACTGAATTGGAAGCATTGATTGAACAAATCAAACATACTTCTCCCAAGATTGAAGTTTTAATTCGCCATCACCCTGTTTCGCTTTTAGAAACCAATTTAGACGCAATTCTTGAGCGCTATGATGGCATCAGAACAACAATTGGCACACCACTCGATAAAGACATCGCTGACTGCGATTTGGTCTTCAGTGGCAACAGCGGTGTCGCAATGAACGTGTTGCGCGGAGGAAAACC
>CALFBU010000190.1 GCA_937951455.1 uncultured Rhizobiaceae group bacterium | reverse complement strand
TTTTCATCCTTCGGACAAACATTTTTCATCTCCCTTTCTGGCGGTGCTATTCGCGAAGAATACGGGCTTTCCAATGGAGAGTTTGGTCTTACCTACATGTTTGCAACGCTTGGCAGCGCCCTGACTTTACCGTTTTTGGGTAAAATTGTTGACCATATAACGGTTGCAAAAACGGTATTGATCATCATTCCAGCACTCGCCTTAGCGTCTGTCGCCATGGGTTATTCGCATTCAATCATATTGCTGGTTTTAGTCTTATATATGCTGCGTCTATTCGGGCAGGGCATGATGACTCATACCTCCATGACTGCCATGGGTAAGTGGTACTCTATGCAGCGGGGGCGAGCAGTTTCTATTGCAGTTGTTGGCCATCAGGCCGGCGAAGCATTTTTGCCGATAATTTATTCAGCAGCTCTTCTGTTTTTTACATGGCGTGAAACGTGGTCTTTGTCCGCAGCGTTTTTGCTGTTTGTTGCTTTGCCTGCGATCTATTTTCTGATGAAAGTTGAACGCGTCCCCAGTGATGCCGAAGTAATCTTGTCTGCTCAGTCCAGGGTCAAAAACTGGACAAGGGCAGAGGTGCTTAGGGATGGATATTTCTGGGCGATGCTGATTGCGGTTCTGGCACCTTCATTTATTGGAACGACCCTGTTTTTTCATCAGGACTATTTGCTGGAATTACGGGGTTGGAACAAACTTGAGTTTTCTGTCTCATTTTCGTTTATGGCATTGCTGACGTTTATCTTTGCACTTGTTGCAGGACATTTGGTTGATCGTTTTTCAGCGACTGCCATGCTACCATATTTTCTACTGCCTCTTGCTGCAGCTTGTACGGCAATGTGGGCGTTTGAAACTGTTTCGGGTAGCTATATCTTTATGGGATTGTTGGGTGTGTCCTATGGGTTTTCATCAACGCTCTTTGGGGCGCTTTGGCCAGAGATTTACGGACCTAAATATTTAGGCGCCGTTCGTTCCATCATCATTGCAATGATGGTCTTTGGCACTGCTGTTGGTCCTGGGCTAACAGGGTATTTGATCGATATTGGCGTTTCATATCCGCTTCAAATTTTAACCATGGGAATTTATTGCCTTGCGGCGAGTGTTATAATGCTGTTTGTATCGCGGAAAATAAATGCCAGACGTCTGGCTGATTCTTAAACTAATTGGAAATTTTACAATGACTGTCAGAGTTCGTTTTGCACCATCTCCAACAGGTAACATTCACCTTGGGAACGCACGTCCTGCGTTGATCAATTGGCTTTTTGCAATGCAAAATGATGGTGAATTTGTTTTGCGTTATGATGATACAGACAAAGAGCGATCTAAACAAGAATTTGCAGATGGCATTGCCCGTGATCTGGATTGGTTGGGTATCAAGCCTCACATCATTGAGCGTCAGTCTGACCGAGCAGAACACCATGAAGCGGCAACGCAAAAATTAAAGGATGCTGGTTTTTTATACCCCTGTTATGAAACACCTGACCAACTTGATCGCCAGCGTAAACGTCTCGCTGCTCGTGGATTGCCGCCAATCTATGACCGTTCTGCCTTGAAGCTTGATGATGAGCAGCGCAAGGAACTCGAGGCAGAGGGCCTAAAGCCCCATTGGCGTTTTCTATTGCCAAATTACGCTCATAGTCCTTTTGAAACACAACGAACGGAAGAAACTTGGGATGATGTTATTCGTGGACGCCAAACGGTTGATCTGGCTTCCATGTCTGATCCAGTTCTTATTCGTGCGGATGGCTCATGGCTCTATACGCTTCCAAGTGTTGTAGACGACATTGATTTAGGCATTACCCATATTATCCGCGGTGATGATCACGTTACGAATACGGGTGCGCAGATTGCCATCTTCAAGGCACTTGGCGCAAAGCCACCAATTTGTGGGCACCATAATTTACTGACGACAGAAAGTGGTGAGGGGCTTTCCAAGCGCCTTGGTTCGCTTTCAATTCATACACTTGCAGAAGAGGGGTATGAACCTATGGCAGTTGCCTGTTTGGCTGTGCTTACAGGCACATCTGGTCCTGTTGAAGCGCTTGCTACGATGGAAGAGCTTGCTGCGAAATTTGATCCGAAATCTGTTACCAAGTCATCAGCAAAATTTGCTCCTACTGAGCTGGATAGCTTGAATAAGAAAATAGTTCATCAGCTGGACTATGATGTCGTAAAGCCTCGCCTTGATGAAATGGGAGTTGGTGGTGGTGAGAGCTTCTGGGGTGCCGTCAAAGACAACGTGGACAAAGTTCCTGAAGCAGCTGAGCTATGGGCATTAGTGGAAGATGCAACGCCTATCATAGAACCCGAAGACGCCGAGTTTATAGCAACTGCAAAGTCAGTTTTGCCTGAAGGGGACTGGTCAACAGACACTTGGGGGCAGTGGCTTTCTGAAATCAAAAAAGTTTCTGACCGCAAGGGCAAAGGCCTGTTTATGCCATTACGCAAGGCGCTAACCGGCATGGAACATGGGCCTGAGCTTGATAAAATGTTACCACTTATTGGACGGGAAAGAACGCTGGCCCGACTATCCTGACAGTGCGGTTTTCTGCCTGAAGCTGATTTTCTGGATTTTCATCTGTAATGCGCGCATCAAGCAAATAATCTGCCGCAATTTTTAAAGTTATACCGCCTTTTTTCGCATCATGATCATCCGGTGCCAATGCAGGGTCTTCACGCCAGACTGGTGTTCCAATTTTGGTAGATTTAGGTTTGCCAGCTATTTCAGTTGAAGCGGTTTCTATGCTTTGAACCCGGTTTTCTGTTGCAAAACGGCATTTTTGATCAAGGTCGACAGACTTTCTATAAGCAAAAGCAAAAGGTTCTTTTGCGTATTCCTTGCCCGTTAGATAGCTTACCATGTCTTCACTGTCTTCTGACGGCATTTTATGATGATAAAGCTCGACCGAAGTGCCTGGACACATGGACTGGCATGTTGCCTGATCTATATCAAAACGATCTTTGACGGTTGAGAAGCTGATCGGGAAGTAATACCCATCTGTTTTTCTGACGCACAAAGTGCGGAAAGTACCAAACCCTGAAAATGTCGGGCTAACATTTTCGTTGTTATTATTATTATCCCGTTGCCCATCTTCTTTGTAGGTTTTCACACCAAAAACTTGTTCAAGTAGAGTTTTGCGCTTTGTTTTTGTTACATTAATATTTGCTTGCTGTGTATTTCCATTAGCTTGGCATCGATTTCTCTTCATCTGTCGCAAAATATTATTTCTTTTACGTGAAGAGCCAGCTTGACGCGGTGCATGTTTAGCACGAGAGTTTTTTAGGCTTCTCAGATTCGCTTCCATCTTTTTCAAACTGGAGATAATACGTCTACACTGCGCGCTTTTGCTATTGAAGATACCAAGCCCAGTACAGCGGCCACGTTTTGCAATGCGTTTTGTTTTCGTAATCTGGATTTGTTGCGAGCGCGCTGCATTATCGTATTTACGATATTGCGCAGAGTTTCCACCAGATGAACCGCCTCTGGATAGAGAAGCCAGTTGAGCATTTAACGATCGACAAATTTGCGTTCGAGTTTGCGCATCCGCATCATTCACGGACACAAGAGACATTAATGCAGCAATACCCAGTAGTGCCAAGCTACTAGGTACAACATGCTTAAATGCAAATGAAAACTCTTCTTTACCCACGAAAACTACTCACGAACCTTTATTCCCGAAATGCATAATAATCAAACAAGGTTAAAGCATGATTTATATGAATGATTTCTGAAAATAAATTCAATTGGTTCGCAAATTAGCTTTTAATTTCGTGAGTCAGGTTAGCTTTTTGTTTCTTCATCAAATTGAACGGCCTGAACAGCAGCAAGTGCCGTCATGTTTAACACACCGCGCGATGTTACAGCAGGTGGCAAAATATGAGCAGGGCGCTTGGTGCCAAGAATGATAGGGCCAACATGAAGTCCGTCGTTCATTTCCTTGGCAACGTTCATGGTAATGTTTGCTGCATCCAGATTTGGGAAAATAAGTAGGTTTGCCTTACCCTTAAGGCGAGACATAGGATAAACTTTTTCTCGAATGGTTTCATCCAGCGCACTATCACCATGCATCTCACCATCAACTTCAAGCTCTGGATTTGTCTTGAATAATATTTCTGCAGCTTCCCGCATGATTTTTGAGGTTTTCATTGGACGTGAACCAAAGTCTGAAGCTGATAAAAGTGCGGCTTTTGGAACGATACCAAAACGTTCAATTTCTTTGGCTGCAAGTCTGGTCATTTCAGCGATTTGCTGAGCATCCGGATCTTCTGCAATGTAAGTATCTGTCATAAACAGTGCGCGTTTTTGGTCAATCAACAAACTCATGGCGTGAAGGGAGGTTAGGCCTTCCTGACGACCGATAATCTGATCGATGTATTGGCGATGACGGAAAAAGCGACCTTCCAGACCACAGATAAGGGCATCAGCGTCATCTCGTATGATCGCGAGCGCGCCAATGGCTGTTGTGCTTGAGCGAACAATATTCTTGGCTGCATCTGGTGTGATGCCATCTCTGCCGGCAACTTCAACCAGTGTGTTTACGTAGTCACGGTAGCGATCGTCTTGTTGTGGATTGATGATTTCAAAATCCTTGTCAGGACGAATGCTTAAACCAAATTGAGATAGGCGCTTTTCAATCACTTCAGGGCGACCTATGAGGATTGGACGGCATAATTTATCTTGCAGGGCAATTTCTGCTGCTCTCAAAACACGTTCATCTTCACCGTCAGAGAAAATAACGCGTTTTTTACAATTGGTTGCCTTTTCGATGATCGGCTTCATGATCATGCCGGAACGGAAGACAAAACGATTTAACGTGTCGTGATAGACTTCCCAATCCTTGATCGGTCGCGTTGCAACGCCGCTATCCATTGCAGCCTTTGCAACGGCAGGTGCAACGCGCAACATAAGACGCGGATCAAAGGGTGAAGGAATAAGGTAATCAGGGCCAAAACTCGGTGTTTCTCCGCCATAAGCACCTGCAGCTGCTTCTGACGGTTCTTCGCGTGTTAGATCGCCAATGGCTTCAACAGCCGCAATTTTCATTTCTTCGTTGATCGTCGTAGCGCCAACGTCAAGCGCGCCACGGAAAATAAACGGGAAACACAAAACGTTGTTGACCTGGTTTGGGTAGTCCGAGCGACCTGTGCATATCATCGCATCAGAACGCGCTTCCCTGGCAAGTTCCGGCATAATCTCAGGCGTCGGGTTTGCCAGTGCCATGACAATTGGATTTTCTTTCATTTCCTTGAGCATTTCAGGCTTAAGAACGCCTGCTGCTGACAAGCCGATGAAAACGTCTGCGCCCGGCATAATCTCTGCCAGTTCGCGTTTATCGGTTTTTTGAGCATAGACTTGTTTATAGCGATCCATGCTCTCGTTTCTGCCGTCCCAGACAACGCCTTTTGAGTCTGACACCCAGATGTTCTCACGTTTTGCGCCCATGGACACCAGCAAATTTAAGCATGCAATAGAAGCAGCGCCTGCGCCTGAGGCAACGATTTTCACATCGCCAATATTTTTCTTGGCAACTTCCAAGCCGTTTCTAACGCCAGCTGCAACAATAATAGCAGTGCCGTGCTGGTCGTCATGAAAAACCGGAATGTTCATGCGCTCACGCAATTGTTCTTCAATTAAAAAACATTCTGGAGCGCTAATGTCCTCAAGGTTTATGCCACCAAAAGTGGGTTCCATTGCAGCGACAACATCACAAAACTGATCGACTCTTGTTTCGTTAACTTCAATGTCGAAGACGTTTACGTCCGCAAATTTCTTGAAAAGAACTGCTTTACCTTCCATAACGGGTTTTGAGGCGAGGGGGCCAATGTTGCCCAAACCCAAAACGGCTGTGCCATTAGA
>CALFBU010000189.1 GCA_937951455.1 uncultured Rhizobiaceae group bacterium | reverse complement strand
GAAATCTGTCAGGTCACCAATGCGTACATAGATGTCGTGGCCTGTTTCCTTTTTATAAAGCGCTGCGCGTTCGTCCAAGAGCGGCGTATCGAATAACGGCATGGAGTCCGTATCCATTGCAATGTGGCGACGCATATAGTTATCAACAGACAGCACTTCATGACCGTTCGCTGCAAAATTCATGGATGTTGGCCAACCTAAATAACCATCACCGCCCAAAATAAGTACGCGCATTTTAGTTCCCCTTAAATGCAAGATAATTTGAGTAACCTATAACGTGAGAGGGAGAAGCTTTATAGCCCACCCCATTCGTTTAGATAATTTTTAATATCACTTTTTGTGGCAATTTCTTCGTTATGTGAAATATAATTTGTCTCGAGTGGCGCACCAATGTCTTTCCATACATTCACATGATCGCTATCGGCCAGTGCCGGATGGCGTGTTACCACGATTAAGTCACCAATATCTCTAGCACGAGCAACTTCTTCCTCAGTCGTTAGCTCTTCGCAAATCTTCTCACCAACGCGACGACCAACAGATTTGATTTCAATATCTTCCGGCTTGCGGCCATAGCGCCCTGCAAGTTCTTCGACCATTACTTCAGCCAAATCACCAATTTTAAAGACTGGCATCTTTGTTACAAAAACTTCTCCGCCAGTTATTTTTTCCAGAGATTGCAAAACCAAAGAAGTTGCCTGTTCGATACTCATCATGAAGCGAGTCATTTCAGGATCGGTCACAGTAACTGGGCCACCGCGCTCAATTTGCTTTTTAAATAGTGGAACAACTGAACCACGAGAGCCCACAACATTACCAAATCGAGTGCTACCAAAAGCTGTATCTGCCTGTATAGGCTTGTTGTAATGCGAAGATGTGAAGATACGTTCGCCTAAAAGTTTGGTAGCGCCCATTACATTTGTCGGGTTAACAGCTTTGTCCGAACTTGTGAAAAGCACCTTTTTTACGTTTGCCTGACATGCAGCTTTTACCACGTTCTGTGCGCCTGTTACGTTAACATCAACAGCGAGTTCTGTTGAGCGTTCACACAATGGAACATGTTTATAAGCAGCAGAATGCAAAACGAAATCCATTCCTTGGAAATGTCTAGCAAGCTTGTCCGCATCCCTGATGTCCGCTAGGTACGCTGAGGTTCTCTTATCAGCGTTGGTTTGTTCTTCCAGGTGAAAGAGTTCTGTTTCAGCGTTATCAAGCATCACGATACGCTTGACGTCACACTCCATCAATTGACGAACAATTTCCTGCCCCACGCTTCCAGCCGCTCCAGTTACAACAATAGATTTTCCTGAATAAATTTCTTCCAGAGGTTTGATCGCGGTATCCATGAGAGGCTCTTTGTTTTTTTACATTAATCTGTGAGCGATTTAGTACATAAGTTGTACAGCAAATAACACCTATATTTTGCTGAAGACTATCTTTTTCAGCAATATAACGGGTTTTTCCTCAAATTTCTCTGACGTAGGGGAAATTTGCAACCTAATTAGGGCATTAGAACGCTCTCTATCGCTTCTCTCAGTATTTGTAACCAAAAAGTACTCATTGGTTTCTTCATCAATAATATTGATTTTTTTACGCACACTCTTTCCTATACCGCGGAAGAAAAAATCAAACTCAATCTCTCTTTTGCTAATCTTTTGAACGTGAAACGTTACTAAGATTGGCTCATCGTGTTCCAGGATTTTTTTGCCGATTTCATCCCGTAAAACAAAATTCACTCCGTTGCTTGCCTCAACATTGTTGATATCAACTTCATAGATTATTCCCTCACCTAGATTTTCTGCCAACCTTATTGAACCTTTATCCTTTGGTCTTCCCAGATCGAGCAAAGCTTGATTGGCGCTTAAGACATAAGGCAGCGGCAATTTGGTGGAAGTATTTTCAACTTCTTTGAAATTGAAGTAATATGCAGAAATGCCTAACAACGCTAATAAAGCAACGAGTGTTGTGAGAATCAATTTTTTACCAAAAAGTTTTGGCTTTCGAAGCATGCTACGCAACTTATCGAGAAAACCACTGACCGGGCTTTGGGTTTGAATATCATAATCCGAGAGGAAATCTTTTTCTTCTACATGAGATACATCTTGAACATCTGCGACACCAGAGCTCTCTATTTCATTCAAATTACTAATTTTGTTTTCTATTTCAATGATCATTGCAGACAATAAACTACGTTGATCCATCTTCATGTCTTCAGTTAGATTAGGGTTTTTTAAATGGACATTTTTCAGCGAATTGAGTGCCGCCTCGTAAACGCTTTTTCGTTGCCCAGCATCACTTATGTCAACCTTTTCCAAACCATCAAAAATAGAACGCCTAAACAGTTCAGATAATTTTTCTTTACTCACCATAGGCTATGACATTGTTAATTTTATAAGTAGGAATTTTTTGCACATCGCTATAGTGATACTATGAAGCCAGTTACAAGTCACTACACTAATCAGGCAAACCACGACACCCATGATCAGCATCATCATTCCCACTTACAATCGCATGGATACTACGCATCGCGCGGTGGCTAGTATTTTATCTCAAGAGGTCGATTCAGAAATCATTATTGTTGATGACGCATCTTCACCCCCTTACCAATTGGAAGAAGACAAACGCAATAATCCTGAGATTAAGATCATCCGGAAAGATATAAACAAAGGTCCTTCTGCAGCAAGAAACTCAGGTATTAAAGCAGCCACACATCCGCTCATAAGCTTTCTTGATTCAGATGATTTTCTTATCGAAAACTCTTTAAGGCAACGCATGGAGTTTGCGATTGAGGCTGGCATTTCGACGGACAAAGGGGCACATAAAATTATTGGGTGCAGTTGGCAAGAAACCGATATATCTGGTAAAATCCTGAATACCAGATACCCCAAATCCAGTACGTCTTCTGATGACTTGT
>CALFBU010000188.1 GCA_937951455.1 uncultured Rhizobiaceae group bacterium | reverse complement strand
CAGCCGCAGAACGCGCCGTTGAGCCTGCACAGAAATACTTGATAAGCTCAATTTGAATACTTGTTTTGAGCCTGCTACGCCGTCTTATCGTAACCATATGACATAAATAACCTTTTTCTGTTATCTATGTCAGCCCCATATAAAATTTTCAATAACTTCATCTTTTTTATTAAATTGCGGGGACAAACTCATTTCCTTCTCCCCTTGTGGAAGAGGGAAAGAATAAAAAACTTATCCCCGCTTTCCAACCTTCCCGCATAATCAATCTATCGTCTGCTCAGCAAACACAGTTTGGCCACCGGAGTTAAGCAAGAGCAGAGACAGTAGAGCGGTAAGGTGGTAGTTTCGGGCTATCGCCCTCCTTGAAGGCCGGACCCGCGCGATTTATCCCGTGAGGCGGTACTAAAAATCTCTGCGTGGAGCTTTCGAATGAAAGCCAATAAAATAGAACTTATGAGGTTTTCAATCGAAAGCTCCGCAAGTTTGTAAGAAATACTGATGCACCACCGCTCAGAAATGGGTGAGTGGATGATGAAACACGTCTTTCCTTCTCCCCTTGTGGGAGAAGGTGGCAGCGTAGCTGACGGATGAGGGGTAATGCCGAAACAAAAATAATGTTGCTAACATTACCCCTCACCCGACGCATATCGCTACGCTCAAGTGCGCCACCCTCTCCCACAGGGGGAGAGGGAAAAATATAAAGCCTGCCTCTGCATGACGGAGACAGGCTTAATCAGAAAAGGGGTGCGATTAATTTAGCTTTTGCTACCAGAAACACGAGGAACCAATGCACGCACAAGATCAAGCATATCGAGCTGGCCAACCACTTTATCACCATCAAGGACACGGTAAATCTTGTTGGTTTCCCCGTTCGATAGCGCAATCATACTCTCGAGGTTATCGTTCACTTGAACATCACCAGCATATTTAGCCCCCTTCTTGACCTTGCCCATAACAGAGCGAACTTTCAGAACACGGGCTCGGTTAATGTCGCTTACAAAATCCTCGATGTATGGATCATTCGGATTAAGTAGAATGCCTTGTGGCTCTCCTTGTTGAACCACTGCACCATCTTTCAAGATAACCAAATGGTCAGCAAGTTTAAGCGCTTCATCCAAGTCGTGCGTAATGAAAACAATCGTCTTGTGAAGTTCTTCTTGAAGCTCCAACAAAAGGTCTTGCATGTCAGTACGAATAAGCGGGTCAAGCGCGGAGAAGGCTTCATCCATCAACATGATGTCGGTGTTGGCAGTCAGAGCGCGGGCGATCCCCACACGCTGTTGCATACCACCCGAAAGTTGAGCGGGATAATGGTTTTCGTACCCCTGCAGACCAACGCGGTCGAGCCATTTCATCGCTTCTGCGTTTTGTACATCTTCACTTTCGCCACGTACCTTCAGCGCCATGGCAGCATTTTGAAGGACGGTTCTATGCGGCAGAAGCGCGAACTTTTGGAAGACCATCGACATTTTGTTTTGGCGAAGTTGGCGCAAATCAGCTTCATTCAGCTTCATCACATCTTCACCATCAACAAGGATCTCGCCATCCGTTGGGTCGATCAATCGGTTCAAATGTCTGATGAGCGTCGACTTGCCAGACCCAGAAAGCCCCATGACAACAGTTATCTCGCCCGCCTGCATATCCACATCGATATTTTGCAAGCCCAGCACGTGTTGATGATCAACAAGAAGCTGTTCTTTACCAACACCATTTTTAACATGCTGAAGCGCTTCTTGGCTCTGTGGACCAAAGATTTTGAAAAGGCCGCGAAGGCTGACTTTTGGTTGTGTACTCATGATCTATCAGCCCCTAATGTGTCTTGTGAGTCATGTCGACCCGAGATAGTGCTGCCTTTGATACGCGATCCAGAATTACAGCCAGAAGCACAATACCAATACCGGCAACAATGCCCACACCTAATTCAAGGTTACGAATACCGCGAAGAACGTTCACACCAAGACCTGGTGCAGAAACGAGCGAGGCAATCACCACCATCGCAAGTGACATCATGATGGTCTGGTTCACTCCTGCCATAATATTTGGAAGCGCCAGAGGGAGCTCCACACCAACAAGACGTTGGTTCGAGTTCATACCAAAGGCATTGGCAGCTTCAATCACGTCTTTATCAACCAATCTAATACCAAGGTCAGTTAAGCGGATCACCGGTACGATCGCATATAGTATAATGGCGATACCGTAGAGCTTTGACTCCGTAACCGAGAAAAGGAAAATCAATGGAATGAGATATACGAACGTTGGTAGTGTTTGTAGCAGGTCAAGGACAGGAACGATTGCGCGTTGAACCTTGTCAGATTTTGACATGCCGATACCAATCGGAACCCCCAGTAAAACAGATATGCCCGTACAGACAAAAATAATTGAAAGCGTCTGCATAGCGATATCGTAGTGATCAACGAATGCTAGAAGCAGAATAGAAAAAGCAACAAAGCCGGTTACTGCTTTTGATTTGGAAGCAAACCAGGAAATTGCCAAAAGGATTGGGATCATAATGAACCACGGAACAGCCGAGAATGTCCAAAGCGCACCATCCAACATCCAGCTCAAAGGCTGGGTAATAGGGTCAAGCACGGTTTTAAGCGCAGGCTTTGCAGCAAGAAATGCGTTTTCAATACCTTTGGTAACATCGCGTGTTTGGCTTAAGTGGCTACAGCTCTCATTGAGGTTATCAAGAGAAGGAAATGGAAAGAAAGGGCCGGTCGCCTCTTCGCCTTTTCCTTGTGCAAGCAAATCTGACATGGACAAGGGCGCATTGGATGGCTTACCACCGCACCATTCCTCTAATCCTAGTGTACTAAATAATCCGTCGTAAAACGCCATGGTTTCCCCCAGTCTGGAAATTAAAAACCCTCCCGTCATCGACGGGAGGGTTAAACTAAAAACTTACTTCAGAATTGCAGCAAGTTTGGCTTTTGCGTCTGCGCTTAACCAACCTGCCCAAACATCCTTGTAGCTTGTAAGGAAGTGTACGGCAGCCTCTTCATTGGAAGCATTATTGTCCAGGCGCCAAGCCAGAACTTCGCCCATTTGAGCGTTTGTGAACGATACGTTCTTTAGTAGCGCAACAATCTCAGGCTTTTCTTTTGCAAAGGTGCCAGAAACAGCTGTTGCAACTTTGGAAGCTGGATATGCCGAAAATACTGGATTGGCACAATCAACCTTACCATTACATGTATGCCCTTCAGCATTATGTGCAGGAACCTTGACTTGAACCATTGGGTATTTACCCAAGACAGCCGTAGGTGCCCAGTAGTAACCAAACCATGGCGCCTTGTCAGCGTAAGCAGCAGCAATCGATGTTTGAAGAGTTTCACCAGAACCGTGCTGGAAACGCTCTAACCCACCAGCTTCAGCTTTGGCAGCTTTCAGGTTGTTGTTGTTGATGATGTCACAAGCCCAACCTGACGGACAGTCATGGAACTTGCCACCAACAGCAGCTGGGTTCTTCATAATGCCTTCCCAGGTTGTAAGCTCTGGGTTGGATTCTGCAAGATATGCAGGGATCCACCACGCTTCAACACCGCCGTCTGAAAGAACGTCCGTAACTTCAACCAATTTACCTTCGTCAACAAGACCCTGGTAAGCGGGTGTCGAGTTAACCCATACTTCAGTAAGAATGTCTGGCTCACCAGTTTCAGCAAGTGATGTAAGTGCAGGTACAGTAGATGAAGGAACTTTTTGAACCTTGCAACCGTAACCCTGTTCCATGAGGAACGCTGCAACCGCCGTTACAACCTGTGATGATGCCCAGTCCATTTCGGTGATGGATACTTCACCACACTCAGCTGCATGCGCTGCTGTTGTACCGATATGCGCTGGAGTGCCACCAAGAACTGAAGCTGCAGCCACTGCTGCGCCCAATAAATACTTTTTCATTTTCTTCTCCCATTGTGATTCAGTTCATCTGAATTCAACAATCAAAAAGAAAGCACAAAATAAAGTGAGTTGCGAGTAAAAACGACATAATCCATAGCAAAGAAGCGACATAAGCCTTAATTTTTACACTGTAATTAAATTTGAGAATTGAAACACCGAAACATCGCACTGGCAGATTTCCTACCGTCCTAAATGCGCAACCACATTTTCAATCATTCTCATACCCGCTTCACCACCAAGTGACATAATGCTCTCAGGGTGAAACTGTACCGCTGCAACGGGTTCATTAATATGTTCAATACCCATCACAACACCGTCTTCTGTTAGCGCAGTAACGGTAAACTCATTGGGTAATTTTTGAGGATCAGCATGAATGGAGTGATAGCGTCCGATGGTAATTTCATCATCCAGTCCGGAAAATACAATACCTGGTTCACTCACCGTTATACGCGATGGCTTGCCGTGCATTGGGATATCCAGCTGTTTCAATTCACCACCATAGGATTCAGTGATAGCCTGAAGTCCGAGACAAACTCCGAAAATCGGCAAATCATGGGCTCGCACCTTTTTTATGGTCGTAGCACAATCAAAATCTTTTGGACTACCAGGACCCGGAGAAAGCACAACCAAATCAGGCTTGTGAGTCTCAAGCGTATCATCCGCAATCGGAGAGCGAACCGTTACAACCTCAGCGCCCGTCTGACGAAAATAATTGGCAAGCGTGTGAACGAAGCTGTCTTCATGATCAACAAGGAGAATTTTGCGCCCCTTGCCCACTTGAGCCGTACCGCGCGCATTATCCGCATCATTGGTTTTACCCGCCTCACGAATAGCGGTTAACATGGCAGATGCCTTAAGCTCTGTTTCGCGCTCTTCTTCCATCGGGTCTGAATCAAACAAAAGCGTCGCCCCTGCCCGCACTTCCGCGATACCATCTTTGATGCGGACGGTGCGCAATGTAAGACCTGTGTTCATATCACCATTGAAATGCACAACACCAACCGCGCCGCCGTACCATGCGCGTGGCGACTTTTCGTGTTCTTCAATATGGCGCATCGCCCAAAGCTTTGGCGCGCCAGTAACAGTCACCGCCCATGCATGCGATAAAAACCCATCAAATGCATCCATACCTTCGCGCAAACGACCTTCTATATGATCAACTGTATGAATGAGCTTGGAATACATCTCGATTTGACGACGACCAATCACCTTCACACTGCCCGGTTCACAAACGCGAGATTTATCATTGCGGTCAACGTCTGAACACATGGTGAGTTCGGACTCGTCCTTTTTTGAATTCAGCAGTTTGAGAATTTGCTCGCTGTCCTCAATCGCATCACGGCCCCGCTTAATGGTGCCAGAGATCGGACAGGTTTCAATACGGCGGCCTGATACGCGAACGAACATCTCCGGCGAAGCACCCACCAGATATTCCTGATCTCCCAAATTGATGAAGAAAGAATAAGGAGATGGATTAATCGATTTGAGCTTGCGCGAAATTTCTGCCGGTTGCGTTTTGCACTGCTCATAAAACATTTGCCCTGGGACAACTTCAAACAAATCACCGCGGATAAACTTTTCCTTGGCTTTTTCAACCATCGCAGCATATTCGCCAGGCACATGATCGCCCTTTGGCGGCACAACATCAGAGGGTTTAAATGGTTCTTCTATGACTTCGCGCTCAATGCTCCGCGTTGAAACATCACCGACGGTGAACTCATATTTATCGTGCCATGCAATCGCCTGGTGGTGATCAACCACCAAGATTTCATCCGGCAAAAACAAAACCAGATCGCGCTGGCTGTCACCACGATCCATCTTGAACTCAAGGTCATCAAACTGAAACGCCAGGTCATACCCAAAAGCACCAAACAAACCCAGATTGGGGTCTTCATCAGATCGGAACAAATCGACAACAGCACGCACAACAGAAAATACCGTCGGTGCACGAGAACGCTCTTCTTCACTGACCACACCACCGCGCTCAATCACACGCAGGCTAACCGTATCATCCTCAAGAACGGCACTGGCAACATGTTCATGCGCTTGCATCAACTTCAATAAAGGTTCCAGAAATATACGCCCACGCTTGTTATAAGCAACGAGCCTTACATCGCGCCCTTGGGCTTCAATGCCAAATGGTGGATTGACAATGGCCGTATCCCAACGCGTGTAGCGTCCTGGATATTCGTAATTGGAAGATAAAACAGCACCACGTTGAGAATTCACTCTATCAAGCGTGTTATCGATGGCTGTCGCATAATCGCTTGGAAAGCTCTCGCGTTCAACGCGAACACCACCTTGGGTTTCAAATTCTATTGTCGCGGATACCATCCGTTTATTCCCTCTATCGGCAGCTCAGTAGAACCCGAACACCAAAACAAAAGCCGCTCAGGATTTACCTAGCGGCTTGATTTTTCACAATACAAATCAGCGGCCGCTAAAAGCTGCCCCACCACCATGCTTGTGAAATTAATAAATGTTTCATGCTGTATTCATAACGGGAGAGTGCAAAACGTGCAAGAAGTTTTGGATTGGAAAAGGCGGGAGATCTACACCGGGCGGATTGGTCCAGATCTCCCTGTTTAACAACCTACCCTTGGGCAGGTACATGTAATACTGGCCTATAGCAGGGGGACCAGTAAAACATGTTTTTTCGCCGCCAGTAGTCTTGGGGCTTGCATACCTTATAACAATATTTGCGTGTATGTGTAAACCAAAAACAACCTAAGGTTGCATTAATAAAATTAATGGATCGCATAATATTATTTATAAAAATCAATGACTTATAAAGTTTAATTAGAAGTACTAATGCAACCGAAGCATTTTGATGGGCTATCGATCCAATACATCTCTGATTTCTACAAGATTCGCACGCACCCGAAGCAAATCAAAACCAATCGCTTCCATGTGCGATTTGATTATGCTTGAAGCGCTCCCATTGGCAACGATGAAAGGCTGAGTGCTCATGACATCGGTTAATTGTGAATCAATCCGCGTCCAAAGCCCATTTAAATTTCTCTGTTCAAACACATTGCGAAAGTCGCTACGCATGGCAGTGAGAATGCCATGATAGGCATAGAGCTGGCCGTAGGTAAACCAATAACGGTCATCTGCACGTCGATCAAACCCGATGAAATTCGCATCAACCATACGGTTTTGCAGAATGTCTGATGTGGAACCGATGTCCGCTGTCACACGATCCAGGAACTGCAATAGATTATCAGCACGGGCATCGAACTCTGCATTACAAGCGGCAAGTTCTGTATTAAACGCAGTAAAGAACTTCTGCGCTTCTCTTAGTTTTGACTGGGTTGAAGGCTGTAAAAATGGCGGAGAAAAAGTGAATATCCAGGCATTTTCGCGGTAGTTAGCGGCTTCACGCGCTTTCTGCAAATTCTCATTAATAGAAGAAGTACCGCGAACCCGGCCCAGACGATCAACCAATTCAATAGCGGTACGACGCACAGCCTGATTGACACCCAGTTGGAACGCAGCTCTGTTGTCAAAAAACGGTGTCTCCTTCCAATCGATCGCAAAGAAAAGACCAGCCTTATAAACCGGATTGGACGGCAACCATGTCCCTTGATTGACATTCTTATCGATCAGATCAGATGCAACCTGCACCATCGCAGAAGGTTGACACGTGTTATTGCCAAGATCATCACCCGCACCCGCTGCCGTATTTTCCAGACTGTACGTCTTGGCATAGCGCTCATCGCCAATAGACCAGATCTGGGTAATTGCAGCGAGATAAACATAGCTGATGAAAATCAAAACAAGGATAATGAAAACCGGAATTTTAACAAACCATCCCTTGCCCCTGAGCCAATTGCGAAAGGTAATAAAAGGCCAAAGTATCCAGGCAATCACATAACCAATGCCTCTGCCAATCAGTTCAAACATTTTGGAAAATAGATTGATTACCGGATCTAACATGATGTTCCCTTATAAAATTCTCTTTTGCCTAGAAATACAATTCTTCGTAGACGCGTTCTTTGTCCTTAAGATAGGTATTCTCTAGCGCTTTTGCCACAAAATCTGAATATCCTTTTGACCAGTTTTCACGATCTCGATTAAAGTCTGGCCTGTTGAATTCAAATCGTGTGATAAAATCAAACGGCACATAATGTGATATCAGACGATTGGTTAGCGCCATGTCGGGATGCTCTGGCACTGCGCGACACAGGACAAATTTCAAATCATCTTCTACATTTGACATTTGGATTTTTTTCCAATCATCCGCTTCGTCTGTTGCCCAGTCGATCAAAGGAATGATATTGTTCTCTTTAACAAGCCTTGAATTATCACGTGCCCAGCGACGCACCCATGTCTGGTTAATCAGCGAATGTGGCAGCTCATCGCCTTCTTGTTCAGCCAGCCAAACAGCAGCCATATGCTTCCTATAATCGAGTAATTTTGAACGCTCAATCCAAGAGCCAAGTGGCGGTTGTAAACGACCACTACTTTCGAGAAATTCATAAACCTGTTTCTTGTCGTTGATGTCGAGATAGCCAACCTGCCAGGGTTTGGACTTTCGAAAGCCACGCGCAGAAGGATCACAAATTACGGTGATCAAACCATCATCGTTGAACACATAAATACCACCAAAGTGATTGGCCCAAAATGCTTCATGCCTGAAAAGCACTTCCTCTGGCACAAGCGCATTATCGCGAATGTCACCGGTTTGCTTTACGATTTCAACCATCTCGTGGAGCATATCATCATCACGCCAAGCATCAGGTTCTTTAATCAGGCGATCGATCATCATGTTCAGATCATTGGTTTTCTCGGTCAGATTCTCATGCGTGCCGATTTTAAATTCAACCTGTTCGATCGAAAGCAAATCGTCGATATCATCAACCTCATAAATACTGTCTTCAATTTCACCGAATACCACATCTTTAATCGTCAATGCGTAAAGTACGCGTCGGTTTTTTTTAAAGAATTCCAACATCAAATCCCGGGTGTTGGAAAAGGACTCCTGCACCACAGAAAGCGTCACTTGCTCGGGTGACAAAATGACAAAACGCCGATTGACCTTCTTGTGATCCAGATAATCCATATCCCCCAAAGCTTGCGCAACCTCAGGTGAGAACCCTGTCATATCAATTTGAAATTTATTCAAGTCGACAGGCTGTAAATCAAAAG
>CALFBU010000187.1 GCA_937951455.1 uncultured Rhizobiaceae group bacterium | reverse complement strand
AGACTGGCCGAATGGGTGCCAGCCGATGATGGTAAGATACATATTACGACAAACATGCTGATGAATGATGGCGTGTTTGCGAGTGGAGAAGCAGACAATGCCAATTGAAATCACTATGCCAGCCCTTTCACCAACCATGGAAGAGGGCAATCTCGCCAAATGGCACGTAAAGGAAGGTGATAGCGTCTCGGCTGGCGACATCATCGCTGAGATTGAGACGGACAAGGCAACCATGGAAGTGGAAGCCGTTGATGAAGGCACTATTGCCAAAATTTCAGTTGATGAAGGAACGCAAGGTGTAAAAGTAAATGCGGTCATAGCCGTTCTTTTAGAAGAGGGAGAAGATGCCGGTGCTGTAGATGCTGCACCTGTTCCTAAAGCTGAACCGGAAAAAGCTGCACCAAAGGAAGAACCAGCCAAGGCTGAAACACCAGCTATTGATGTTGTTGCAGAGGCACCAAAGGCAGGTCCTGCACCTACAAAAGATGGCGAGCGCATTTTTGCGTCTCCTCTGGCACGTCGTATTGCAGAGCAAAACGGTATCGACTTGAAAACCATTTCAGGTTCTGGCCCGCATGGTCGCATCGTAAAGGCTGACGTAGAAGGTAAAAGTGCTACTTCAACAGCCAAAAGTGAAACTACTCAGACTTCGACGACCGCGCCGATGGCTGCAGCCATGTCCGACGACAAGGTGCTGGCATTCTACGAAGAGGGCAAATATGAAACGCTGCCGCATGATGGCATGCGCCGAGCCATTGCTTCTCGACTAACTGAATCAGCGCAGACCATCCCGTCCTATAATCTCACTATGGAATGTGAATTGGATGCGATGTTAAAGCTTCGCAGTGAAATCAATGCATCAGCTCCAATTGGCGATGACGACAAGCCAGCCTTTAAAATCTCGGTCAATGATTTCATCATCAAAGCGATGGCGCTAGCCCTGCGTGATGTACCGATGGCTAATGCATCCTGGACTTCGGATGCGCGTATTTTGCACAAACATTCTGATGTTGGTGTCGCAGTCGCAATTCCTGATGGACTGATTACGCCGATTGTTTGCGAGGCTGAACTAAAAACATTGTCGGCGATTTCAATGGAAATGAAAGATTTGGCAAAACGCGCACGTGATATGAAACTGGCACCGCATGAATTCCAAGGGGGATCAACAGCGGTTTCAAATCTAGGCATGTTCGGCGTTGCAAACTTCACCTCTATCATCAATCCGCCACAAGCTTCGATCATTTCCATCGGTGCGGGCGAAAAACGTGCGGTTGTGAAAGATGGCGCCCTTGCGGTTGCAACCGTCATGACAGCTACCTTTGCATTCGATCACCGCGTAATAGATGGTGCACTGGGTGGCCAACTTGGCGTTGCTTTCAAGAAATACATCGAAAACCCAATGGGTATGCTTGTATAGGAGCTTAGTTTTGTTGTGTCTGTTCAATTTGCACAGAAGGTTTATCCTGCTTTGTCTTGATAAAGTCAGCAATATCCTGACCAAAACGAGCCATGCCAAGGGCAATGATAACGGCATAAACCACATTGGTTGCAGATTTAATCCAACGCAGAGTGAAAACTTGCGTGAAGGCACGCAAAAGCAACAAGCCCATAAGCACCAATCCGGTACCTTTTACTATCCAGGGCAATGGCGAAATATTGGTGATAAGATAGTCAATTATATCCAAGGTATCATCGCTCCATTTACAAGTTTGAATATCTTACCTGATTCTGACCCTTGTTGGGCAGGGGGTGAGAATGCCTGATATTACCATTCGCCCTGGCAAAAGAACGGATGCTGCTGATCTTGCTATTTTGGACAATCTGGCAGGCCACAGCATTCCTCTGATGTTTTGGCGTGAGCAAACCACGAATGACCGCATTGAAGACGCTCTTGCTTTAGGTCGTGATCGTCTGGCAGATGACGATGGCTTTTATAATTGGAAAAAGGCTCGCGTTGCTCTTGAAGATGATATGATCGTTGGCATGTCGATGAATTACGTCATGCCTGAGCCCGACGATGAATCAGTAGCATTAAAACAAAACACGATAGCGTTTAAACCTGTATTTGAACTCTATGATTTATGCACGGATCATTGGTTCATTGATGCTCTTGCCGTTTATCCATCTGGCCAACACAAAGGCGTAGGAAAATTGTTGTTTGATGACAGTTTGGAAATTGGAAAACAATTGGGCGCAAAGACCATGAGTCTTATTGTTGAAGACACCAATGAGGTTGCCTATGCGCTCTACCGTGCTTATGGATTTGAGGTTGTAACCCAAAAGGATTTTGTTCCATTTGAAGGTGCGCGCGATATCAATGAATGGCTTTTGATGTCGAGGTCACTTACATGAAAAAAATTCTCGTATATGGAGACAGTCTGACTTGGGGTTCGGTTCCGGGCTTTCCCAAACAGCACCCGCGTGACGTGCTCTGGCAAAATGTGATGGCGGGAGAATTGGGTAATGATTACGAAGTCATTACAGACGGCCTGCGCGGACGCCTCACAGCATATGATGAGAACCTGGCTGATTGTAACCGCAACGCCAGCCAAACGCTGCCTACAGCGCTTTATTCACATGCGCCATTGGATTTGGTCATACTATTTCTGGGCACAAACGACATGCAACCGCATATCGCAGGAACATCGATTGCTGCCATGCAAGGTATGAGACGGCTTGTTACGATAGTGCAAACGCATTTTGCAGGCCCTGATATTTCCAATCCAAAGGTGCTGATTGTTGCACCGCCCAAGCTTTGTAAAACCCATGATGAATTTTACACGGGCTTTTTTGCAGGTACGATTGAGCAATCATACAAGATTGCTGAATATTACGAGCAACTATCCCAAGAAAAAGAATGTTCATTTTTCGATGCTGGCAGTGTCGCGCAAACATCACCCATAGACGGTGTTCATCTGGACGCGGAAAACACCATTAATATCGGCAAGGCACTCGCGCCTATCGTCGAAAATATTTTGAAATAAAACTCAGCAAGAGTTTAAGGAGAAGGCAATTGGCCAATTCATATGATGTAATTATTATCGGTTCAGGACCAGGCGGTTATGTAACCGCCATCCGTGCGGCACAGCTTGGCCTCAAGACGGCTATCATAGAGCGTGAGCATCTGGGCGGCATCTGCCTTAACTGGGGTTGCATTCCGACCAAGGCGCTTCTGCGTACTGCTGAAATTTATCACTACATGCAACATGCCAAGGATTATGGTCTGTCTGCTGAGAAGGTAAGCTTTGATCCGGCAGCAGTCGTCAAACGTTCACGTGGCGTATCAGCTCAGCTAAATGGTGGTGTTGGACACTTGCTCAAGAAAAACAAGGTTGATGTCATTTGGGGCGAAGCCAAAATTTCAAAGCCGGGCGAAGTAATTGTTTCAAAACCTTCAAAGCCTGCAGTTGAGCCACAAAACGCAGTGCCCAAAAATACGCTGGGTGAGGGAACATACCAAGCCGCGCATATCATTGTTGCGACAGGTGCGCGGCCGCGTATCATACCTGGCATTGAGCCTGATGGCGATAAAATCTGGACTTACTTTGAGGCCATGGTGCCAGAGGGCATGCCAAAGTCTATTGTGGTAATGGGGTCAGGCGCAATAGGCATCGAGTTTGCGTCTTTCTACAATGCCATGGGCGTAGATGTGACCGTTGTTGAACTGATGGATCGTGTCGTACCCGTTGAAGATGAAGAAATATCTGCCATCGCGCAAAAGCGTTTTGAAAAAGCAGGTATAAAAATTCTCACTGGCTCCAAAGTTTCAAAAGTTGAAAAAACCAAGACAGGCATCGTAGCACATGTTGAAGATGCCAAAGGCAAGGTTCAAAAATTGGAAGCAGAAAAACTTATTTCTGCAATCGGTGTTGTGGGCAATATCGAAAGCCTTGGCCTTGAAGAACTGGGCGTAAAAACCGACCGTGGCTGCGTTGCGATTGATGATGTGAGCCGTACGAATGTGAAAGGGATATACGCCATCGGTGATGTGGCTGGTCCACCCATGCTTGCGCATAAAGCAGAGCATGAAGGTGTAATTTGTGTTGAAGCAATTGCTGGCAAAAAACCACATCACATGGACAAAAAGAAAATTCCTGGTTGTACTTATTGCCATCCGCAAATCGCATCAGTCGGTTTAACGGAAGCTCAGGCCAAAGAAGCAGGCTACGAGTT
>CALFBU010000186.1 GCA_937951455.1 uncultured Rhizobiaceae group bacterium | reverse complement strand
TCCTGCTCCACCAGGAATTTTAACCTTGCCATTATTGTTCTTCACCTGACCTTGAATGTCTAATGGTTCTTGCAATAATTCATCACGAAACTTGTTATCTGTTGTGTCAAACTCCAACATCGGCTCCCAAGGGAACAGTCCACCTGGTAAAGGTGGCATCGCAGCGAGTAAATGCATGTTCGTTGCAACCGCAATGGCAGAGCCCCAAACATGATTGATAACTGGAGTAAAATGCGCATGGCATAATGCAAGCACGCGCAAATATTCGGATATGCCACCCAGTGCGCATACCTCTGGTTGTGCAATGCTAAGACCTCTGGATTCGAGTAATGCACGCCAGCCCCACCGATTAAACTCGGCCTCACCACCTGAAATATTTACTTTCAACCCGGCACGCAATTCTCGGTAGCCATCCAGGTCTTCAGGTGCGATGGGCTCTTCAAACCAATAGGCATCCAGCTCTTCGAGCGCGTGTCCTACATAAAATGCATCACCTGTCGTGTAACAATGATTGGCATCTGCCATGAATTTATAATCTTCACCGACACCGCGCCTAACGGCTTGGGCAAGCTTAACATCGTCTTTCGGACCGAGCCCGATTTTCATTTTTGTTGCGACAAATCCCATGGATTTGATGTGAGCGGCTTCTTCTTCAAATCTGCTGCATAATGTGTCTACGGGTTCTGGGCGCAACATCATGCCATATCCATAAACAGGAATTGTATCACGGTGTTTACCGCCGATCATCATATGCAGTGGCAAGTCGGCAATTTTGCCTGCGATATCCCATAGCGCGATATCGACGCCAGATAAGGATTGCATCGACATGCCCTTTTGTCCGTGATCGCGTAGAAGGTTGTAAACCTTGTGCCACAGTGCATCCCGGTTGAGGGGATTCTCGCCAAGCAACATGGGCTGGATTACGCGCTCAACAATCGTTTTATTTGCAATCGCGATATTACCCGGTCCGAAACACTCACCCCAACCGGTAATGCCTTCGTCGGTTTTGATTTCTATAAGATGTGCAGTTCTTTTGTCATAATACTGCTGCGAATAGCCTAGCATTTCTGGCATATCGTATTGCAATACGTGACTAATGATCTGAGTTATTTTCATGATTTAAAACTGCTGATAATAAAATGGCGGCAAAATATAAAATTCTGCCGCCACGATTAACGTTCCAAGACTTGGGAACTTATTTCATCGCACCCAGGTCTCTGAGGAATGAAACGTGGCTGGCAAGAAGCTCTTTTGCTTCTGGCGTCGTAGCAAACTCTTCCCACGATTCTTGAACAGCAGCACGATAAACAGCCATATCTTCATCAGACCATGTGTTTAGGTTTACACCTTTCGCACGAAGTTCTTTAGCAGTTTGAGCGTTTTTAACTTCGTTAATGGTTGAGTTCTTAAGACCCAAAGCCTGCATGCCAACCTTCAGGATTGACTTATGGTGAGCCGGCATCGCATCCCATACGTCCTTGCGGCAGGCAAGGTGATCTGCAGGCATGGAGTGGAAACCAGGGTAGTTGGTGCTATTTGCAATGTCATAAAGACCAAGGCCCACGTTGTTCGTCAGGTTTGCAGCATCAGCGCCATCGATGATACCTGTTTCAAGTGCTGTAAAGATTTCATTGAAATCCATCACGATTGGGGAAGCACCAAGCTTTGTGAAGATGTTTGTAATAACACCTGGAGGCGAACGGAATTTCCAACCTTTAAGATCTTTAACGCCAGTAAATGGTTTAGTTGACGAAAGCGACTCTGGACCAGGAATCCACCAGCCAACAAATTCCATGTTGTGTGAATTATAAAGTTTGTTTAATTGCTCGTAACCACCACCATGTAGCAACCATGCATATTGTTGGTATGGGTTTTGGTAACCACCAGTAAGGTCGCCTGTAAACTGGAATGCAGGGTTTTTGCCAGTTTGGTAAGCACCACCTGTCATGTCACAGTCCAGGATGCCAGTTGCTGCAGCGTCAAATGTTTCAGCAGCCTTAACAACAGCACCTGAATAGAACATTTCGATTTCAATCTCACCGTTGGACATCGCCTTGACATCTTCAATGAACTCTCCAGCCATCTGGCCTGAAAGGGTTTCAGTTGAAAAGTGTGTTTGAATGCGCAACTTCGTTGTTTCTGCAGATGCAGATGAAGCCAAGCCAACAGTTAATGCCATAGCTGATGCAGCCATGGTCAGGTTTTTAAGAATTTTCTTCATGGTTTCCTCCCAGATTACCAAGTTTTGTAAACGCAAATTTTAGCATAAAATCTAATTTTGGTCTGACCAGACTAGCGAGGTGTTATCACCTCGTCAACAAGCTAAGCTATATTGTTCATTCAGAATGCGAGATTTATTGTTATTTAAGTGTTCTTAAACGATTAAAACTTGTTGAAAACATTGCCCAGCGAGTTGTTCACTGAATATAAGCCGGATGAATTTACCCAGTGAATGGATTATTATAGCGCTTGCAATATCCAGTTTGGTATGACTAAAATTAGTTACTTTTAAACAAGCAAATCATAATTTCGCAAATTACAATTCCTGAAAGTAGCCAGATGAGTGACATTTTAATCAAAGGAGATAACAGTCAGAGTTATCGTGCCGCTGATGAACTGTTCCTTGAGTTTGAGCGGATGATTGTGTCAGGTGAACTTTGTGACGGGGAAGCCTTGCCGCCTGAACGGGAGATTGTAGAAACGTTCGGTGTCAGTAGAACAGTCGTTCGAGAAGCTATCCTTGCGCTTTCGAATAAAGGTTTGGTTGAGGCTAAGCCCCGCTTTCGACCTGTTGTTCGAAAGCCAAACTTTGATACGGCAATCGATACTGTTGGAAATGTTGTCAGCCGGCTTCTGGAAGAGGGCGACGGTGTTAAAAACCTTTTTGATACTCGAATCATGGTTGAAGTTTATCTGGCTCGTCAGGCAGCAGTAGATGCAAAACGCGATGATATGCAGTCACTTAAAGATGCCCTGGAAGAAAATGAAGCTGCCATTAACAACATGGATCTTTTTTTTCAAACGGATGTGAAATTTCACCGAGTACTTTATGCAATGTCAGGTAATCCATTATTACCTTCAATACACAGGGCTTACATAACCTGGCTCAAGCCCAACTGGGTTAAGATGCCAACCTTGCCTGCGCGAAATCAGCTAAATTTTGAGTCTCATACCGCGATATATAATGCAATTTTGATGCGTGACCCTGACAAGGCTGAAGCCGCAACAAGAAAGCATCTTGCGGATGCATGGGATCAGATCAATAACATTCTATCGGCAGCAAAATAAATGAATTTCATTCGCCTTGACCATCAAGACAACGTGGTAACTGTCATCAAGCCACTAGAGCTTGGCGAACAAGTTGAAAATAACAACACCCGCCAAATGATACCGCGTGGTCACAAGCTAGCTACAGCTGATATTCTAAAGGGTGATCATATCATCAAATATGCGCAAGTCATTGGATATGCGTCACAGGATATTAAATCAGGTGATCATGTTCACACACATAATGTCGAATTTAGAAATGTCCGAAATGAGTATGAATACTCAACGAATATCAGAACGGTAGAAACGCCTGATCCGAATTTGCAAGATACTTTTATGGGCTACCGTCGGCCGTCGGGTAAAGTCGGAACAAGAAACTATATTGGCATTTTGACTTCTGTTAATTGCTCTGCAACCGCTGCAAGGATGATAGCAGATGCGTTCGGGCCAGAAGAACTCTCAGAGTTTCCAAACGTTGATGGTGTTGTAGCTTTCGTACACGGAACGGGATGCGGTATGGCCGATTCAGGCGATGGGTTTGACGCGCTTCAAAGGGTGATGTGGGGGTATGCAACACATCCTAATCATGCAGGTGTTTTGATGGTCGGTCTTGGTTGTGAAATGAACCAGATTGACTGGTTGCTTGAGGCTTATGGCTTAAAGCAGGGGGCCTTGTTTCAAACGATGAATATACAAGACGTTGCGGGCTTGGCTAAGACAGTAGATATGGGCATTGCCAAAGTACGTGCGATGTTGCCTGAAGCAAATAAGTCCAAGCGCGAAGCTTGCCCTGTTTCAGAATTAACGGTGGCATTACAATGCGGTGGCTCAGATGCCTGGTCCGGTATTACGGCAAATCCTGCCTTGGGTAAGGCTTGCGATTTGCTGGTGGGACAGGGTGGAACCGGTGTACTTGCAGAAACGCCAGAGATTTACGGCGCAGAACATATGCTGACAAAACGTGCCATTGATAAACCAACGGGCGACAAGCTGATAAACCTTATCAGATGGTGGGAGGATTACACACTACGAAACAAGGGATCGATGGATAATAATCCCAGTCCCGGCAATAAAAAAGGTGGTCTGACAACCATCCTTGAAAAGTCTCTTGGTGCGAGTGCAAAAGGTGGAACCACTCCGCTTACGGGTGTTTACAAATATGCCGAGAAAATAACGACCAAGGGATTTACCTTTATGGATTCACCTGGTTACGATCCTGCTTCTGTGACAGGCCAAATAGCATCTGGATGTAATTTGGTAGTTTTTACAACGGGTAGGGGATCTGCATTTGGGTCGAAGCCTGCGCCATGCATCAAGGTGGCTACCAATACGCAAATGTATGAGCGTATGCGTGATGACATGGATATCAATGCAGGTGATATGTTGAGCGCCAATGTTTCGCTCGAAGATAAAGGAAAAGAAATTTATCAAATGTTGATTGCTGTAGCTTCAGGCGAACAGTCCAAGTCAGAGGCTCAGGGGCTTGGGGATTATGAATTTGTTCCGTGGCAAATAGGAGCAACAATGTGAGCGATGCCAATTCCATTTTAAAGATCGCAGTGGTTGGTGCAGGATTAATCGGAGAGCGTCATGCAAGGCTTGTTAATGAGCTGCCCGAGTTTGAACTATGTGCCATTATTGATCCATCTGAACATTCGAGAAAAATAGCCAAAGAGTTATCAGTATCGCATTTTGCTGATTTAAATACCTTTTTGGAAAGCGGGACTGAATGTGCTGGAGCAATAATCGCTACCCCAAATGAAACGCACCGCGCCTTTGCCCTGAGTTGTTTTGATAAAGGCATAGCCTGTCTGATTGAAAAGCCTCTGGCAGCTAACAGTGAGGATGCTATTGCGATTGCTGAAGCATGCCGAAGGTCAAATACCCCAGTTTTGGTTGGTCATCACAGAAGACATCATTCGGTCAGTAGAGTTTTAAAAGAGAAAATCGAACAGGGCGATCTTGGGCAATTGGTCGGTGCACAATTAACCTGGATGCTACGCAAACCTGATGATTATTTTGAAGCTGGCGAATGGCGTATTCAAAAAGGTGGCGGCCCGATCTGGATTAATTTGATCCATGAAATTGATTTGCTTAGGTATTTTATGGGCGACATTACTGAAGTATCCGCTTTTGTATCAAACGCAGTAAGAGGTAATGCCGTTGAGGATACAGGTGTTATCAATATGCGTTGTAAAAATGGAGCGGTGGTATCTGCCATACTTTCAGATGCTGCACCTTCGCCATGGCATTTTGAAGGAGGGTCGGGAGAGAACCCGAACATCGCCAAGACAGGACAAAGCGGACTACGCATTTTTGGCACTAAAACTTCAATAGAATTTCCATCGCTTGCCCAATGGCAACATGACAATGACCAGGGACACTGGGGAACTCAAATTAACAAAACTATCCATCAAGTAAATGATGCTCTTGATGGAGAAACAGCTCTGACGCAGCAATTGAAGAATTTTGGAAATGTAATCAGGGGTAAGGAAGAGCCTTTGGTAAGCGCCCAAGACGGAGTGCAAAGTGTTCGTGTTGTGGAAGCAATTCACAAGTCAGCCAATGATGGCTCAACCGTTAAAATATCAAGTTTTCGAAATTAGGAGAATATAAAATGTCAAAACCTTCAATTGGATTTATCGGCCTTGGTCTTATGGGGCGTGCAATGTGTGAGCATATGCTGGATGAAGGCTACAATCTTACAGTCATGGCAAATGTATCGCGCGAGGCAGTAGATGCCATTGTTGCAAGGGGTGCGACCGAAGTCTCTACGCCCAAGCAAATCGCAGAAGCCAGTGACATCATCATGCTTTGTATGGATACGTCAGTCTCTGTTGAAGGTCGCATGTATGGCGATGATGGCGTTATTGCCGGGTTGTCTGAAAACAAAGTCGTCATTGATTTCGGTACGTCGCTGCCATCTTCGACAAAAAAGATCGGCGAGGATGTTGCCGGTATGAAAGCCACTTATCTGGATTGCCCAATTGGTCGTACGCCTGCCCATGCCCGCGACGGCCTCATAAACTTGATGTGCTCTGGTGAGAAGTCTGGGTTTGATCGTGCAGAGTCCGTTCTAAAAGATGTTGGTGAAAATGTATTTTATCTGGGTGAACTTGGTTCTGGTCACACGATTAAATTGATCAATAATTTCTTTGGCATGACGGTTGCCAACGCCATGTCGGAAGCTTTTGCAATGGCCGATATGATGGGTGTCGATAAAAAGCAACTTCATGAAGTGATGGCAGCAGGCCCACTTCACTCTGGTATGATGGATTTTGTAAAAGGCTATGCAGTAGATGGCGACCCGAGCATGTTGGCGTTTGCGATCAAGAACGCTGCCAAGGATGTTGGATATTATGCGCAAATGTCAAAGGACGCAGGCGCAGATTCAATTATGTCACAATCAACTTTGAAAGCCTTGAACACAGCCCGAGATGACGGAATGGGCGATGAAATGGTTTCGCAAATGTATGATTTCTATAAAAAAGCCTTGAGCTAAATTCTACAGGCAAAATTTGAATGGCGATATTAACAGCAAGAGCAAATGAGGACAGGCCGCTTGCGGGCATAGTGCTCATGCTGTTTGCCTTTTTTATGTTTTCACTGATTGATGTGAACGCCAAATGGCTAGCCCTGTTGGGTTTGCCAGCGCTACAACTTTCTTTCATGCGATATGTTGGACATTTTGTAATTTCCACCGTTTTGATTTTTAAGGGAGGTGCTGATTTTTCCCGCTTTGGGACGGATCACTGGTTTCTAGTTTTGGCACGCGGATTCTTATTAATGGTTTCAACCATTTTGAATTTTGTTGCCGTGCAGTATCTGCCGCTTACCCTTACTTCGACCATACTTTTTTCAGCTCCAATCATGATATGCGCTCTTTCATGGCCTTTGCTTGGCGAACGGGTCGGGATATGGCGATGGTTGGCAATCATGATTGGGTTTTGCGGTATTCTAATTGCAATCAGGCCCTTCGATGAGAGTTTTCATTGGGCAGTGTTCTTGTCCTTAACGGGGGCGCTGTGTTTTGCGCTTTATTCGTTGTTGACCCGAAAGTTGTCGGGTGTTGTTGCCAGCACCACAATGCAATTTTATTCAGGCATGGTCGGTACCGTAATTCTACTGCCTTTTGCTCTTTATTACTGGCAGAATCCTGAAACACCACTACTTTGGTTTCAAATGATATCTCTAGGTATATTTGGTTGGTTAGGGCACGAATTGCTGACTAGAGCACACGGGTTTGCACCTGCAAGTACTCTTACTCCCTTTGGATATACATTCATTCTCTACATGACAATTTGGAGTATGTTGGTGTTTGGCCACAAGCCGGATGTTTATACAATCATTGGAGCTGCGGTAATCATTATTGCAGGGCTCGTAATTTGGTTCCGTGAAGTGCGGAGCTCCAAAGTTACAAATATTTCGACATAAGCACGTCTGCTAGATGAACAGTTTACTCGAAATATTCGGAATGCTTGGTATGGATATCCGTTATTACGTTATCCAGTCGGGCTAAATGTTTTCTGGTAACCGCGATTGCATCTTCAACAGAACCATTCATAAGTGCCGTTGCGATTTGTTTGTGGTCATGAAACACAATTGCTGACTCATCTTTGCTATCCAAACTCAGAACGCATAATCGTTCGACTTTTTTCTTGCACTCTTCAATGGTATTAAATGCCATTGGGCAATTACCGAGCTCGCAGATTAATTTGTGAAACTGATAATCAAGCAAATGAAATTGATCCGATTTATCGTTTGTTAACGATTGCTCTTGTTGCTGCAGGTTTTGTTCCAATTTTTCGGCGCATTGTTTATCCCATACGGCACAGGCACGTCGGATTACTTCCAACTCGACTGAAAGACGAATAAAACGCACATGAGCCACTCGCTTCATTGAAAATCCGCGTACTTCAGTTGCGCGCTGTGGACGAATAAGCAGTAAGTCCAAATTCTCAAGTCGGTTGAAAGCATCGCGAACCGGTTGGCGTGATACACCAAAGCGCTGCGCAATGTCAGACTCTGATAATTTCGTACCTGGAAGGATGGTCAGCGTAGCTATTTCTTCATGCAAGTGATCAAAAACAACATCCGATGTTGTTCGTCTTTGTAAGCTTTCAGCTAAGTTGAGCATTCAAGAATTCTTTCTTTTCGACCATCTACAGCAAACTTTGATTGGGTGTAAATACCATCAATTTTTTCTTACCTAAAAACTCTTGGTCAAAGCAACAACCAATGAGGCGCTGTTTCTTTCAGAATAACAGTGGATATGTATCTTGACAATACTAGAATACTAGCATTCTAATAGCGATGTTAATGAACACGAGGAGTGCAGATTCTATTGCAAAACAGTGCGTTCATAAATTTGGGAGTGACGGCAAGACTTGAAAGTTTGTCAATATTTCCAGCGTCAAATCACGTGGCATTCATCACGGATGCTGACATCGATATCAATGGAGGTGAGCTCTTTTTCTAGTGAATTGAGCAAAGGATACATTGATAAACTCAGACCGTATTTGAGAATTAATGCGGTGAAATCGGGTGAATGGGAGGAACCACTTATGCCCTTATCAAAGACACTAAAACATCTTGCGCTTAGCACAATGGTAATTGGTACTGCAGCTTTTGCAACCACATTGCAAGCCAGTGCGGAATATCCCGAACGTCCAATCACTTTAATTGTACCATGGGGTGCTGGTGGTGGAACAGATGCAACAGGACGTATGATTGCAGGGCTTCTCAAAGACGAACTTGGACAACCTGTTAATGTCGTCAACCGTACTGGCGGTAGTGGTGTTGTGGGGCACTCCGCAATCGCTACAGCGGCACCAGATGGTTATACTATCGGTGTTGTAACAGTTGAAATCGGTATGATGCACTGGGCGGGCCTTACAGAGTTAACAGGTAAGGACTATACACCAATTGCTCTTTACAATGCAGATTCTGCGGGAATTCAGGTTCGTTCCGATAGTGAATGGAATTCAGCAAAAGATGTATTAGATGCAATTAAAGTAAGTCCAGGCAAATATAAAGGTTCTGGGACAGGTCAGGGCGGTATCTGGCATCTTGCGTTGGCTGGAATGCTCAGTGACGCAGGCGCAGCAGCGGATGCGGCTCCATGGGTACCATCAAAAGGTGCAGCGCCAGCATTGCAGGAATTAGTTTCTGGCGGTGTCGATGTTGTAACATCGTCTGTGGTCGAATCTGCGGCACTTATCAAGGCAGGCAAGGTAAAATCACTTGCGGTGATGGGTGAGGCAAGGTTGGGTGCATTCCCTGACGTGCCAACTTTGAAAGAAGCGACGGGTTCAGACTGGCAAATGGCTGCATGGCGAGGCATTGCAGGGCCCAAAGGTATGCCAAGTGAAGCAACAGAAAAACTCTCTGCTGCTTTGGAAAAAGTTTGGAAATCAACTGAGTTTCAAGAATTCATGAACGGCCGTGGTTTTGGTTTGGTTTGGAAGCCAGGTGCTGAATTTGCGACTTGGATGGATAACAGCGATGCTGCTCTTGGCGGTGTTATGAAGGCCGTGGGATTAGCGAAATAATCGCTTTTCAAGTTTTCAAAAAATGAAATGATCCGCAGTTGCAAGGCTGCGGGTCAACTTGTACGTTAAATTATCCAACGCCTCTGTTTGATAGGGCTAATCATGCGCTTCAATGATGCTATCTTCGGTATTGTCCTCATCGTATTTGCACTTGCAGAAATCGGGTATACCAGCTCTTTTCCCCGTCTTCATGGTCAGGATTATGGTCCTGATTTATTCCCTGTAATATTAGGTATAGGGCTAATTATTTGCGGCATAATTCTAATCGCAAAAGGGTGGGGAGAGCGAACGACTGTGCCTATGGCAGGCGTTGGGGATTGGGCGCAAGACCGAAGTAATGTGGTTAATGTAATAATATTGCTCGGCAGCATTGTTTTTTATATACTCGCATCCAATTGGCTTGGATTTATTCTTACCTCTCTTCTCATATTAACAATTCTGCTGATTAGATTGGGAACCAAATGGCTTACCAGTTTAATCATCGCTTTTGCCACAACATTTATCATTCACAGTCTTTTCGCGAAAGTACTCCTTGTGCCTTTGCCATGGGGCATTCTTTTGCCTGTAGCGTGGTAAAGCCAGATGGAAAATGTTCTTAATGCCTTTGCACTGATTACAGATCCTTACACATTAGGTGTAATGTTGCTTGCTTCGCTCTTTGGTTTGTTCGTAGGAGCCATTCCTGGTTTGACTGCAACCATGGCAACTGCTCTGTTAATCCCGTTCACTTTTTTTATGGATCCGGTTCCTGCAATCGCGGCTATTGTTGCAACCGTTGCAACAGCCATTTTTGCAGGTGATATTCCAGGGGCCTTGTTGCGCATTCCTGGCACGCCAGCCTCTGCAGCCTATTGTGATGAAACTTATGCGATGACCAAAAAGGGTCTGGCCGAGCGTGCGCTGGGTATAGCGCTCGTTACGTCGATTATTGGTGGGTTAACGGGATCAATTGTCCTTTCCATGAGTGCGCCAGTTTTAGCTGAATTTGCAATTCAGTTTTCGTCTTATGAGTATTTTTGGCTCGCTTGTCTTGGTCTTTCTTGCGCGGTCATCATCTCAACAGGTTCAACGTTGAAGGGTTTTGTTTCTCTCTTGATCGGATTGTTCATTGCGACAATCGGTATTGACGGAACAGCAGGGCATCCCCGTTTTACATTTGGAAGCGTTGAATTAATGGGTGGTATTAGCTTCATTCCTGCTATGATTGGCATGTTTGCAATTTCTGAGGTGCTGCGCTACGTCGCTTCCAACCGAACCGTAATTGAAGTTCCTCAACAACCTGTGGGTAGTGTCTTCAAAGGTCTTGGGGCTATACTTTATAAATACAAAATCAATATCTTCAGAGGGTCTTCAATTGGAGCGGTAGTCGGTATTTTACCTGGCGCAGGGGCAGACATTGCGGCCTGGATTACCTATGCGATTTCCAAGAAACGATCCAAGGAGCGAGAAAAATTTGGAACTGGGCATCCGGAAGGCCTGGTGGATGCGGGTGCTGCGAATAATGCTAGCCTGGCAGGCGCTTGGGTGCCAGCTATTGTGTTTGGCATTCCTGGCGATTCCATAACAGCCATTGTAATCGGCGTTCTTTACATGAAGGGTATGAACCCAGGTCCTATGGTTTTTATAGAGCGTCCAGAGCTTATTTATGCCGTTTTCATCGCATTCTTCATGGCAAATCTTGCCTTGCTACCGCTTGGGTATGGTGCGATTAAATTATCGAGGCAAATACTGAAAATTCCACGCAACGTTTTGATGCCCGTCATTCTTGTATTTTGTATGGTAGGCGCCTTTGCCATTAATAACACAGTCTTCGGAATTACAGTCATGCTTGTTCTGGGTGTTATTGCATATCTCATGGAAGAGAATGGCTACCCTGTTGCTCCCGCTATTCTTGGAATTGTGCTAGGCGGTATGATCGAGGATAATTTTATGGCCTCGATGATTAAGGCAGACGGGAATTTCCTGGAATTTTTTTCAAGGCCTATAGCGGCTACCTTGGGAGTTGTAACCATAGTTCTTTGGATAACTCCGCTATTGGTCATGCTATTTAAAAAGAAATCAAATCAACCTGAATGATTTGTTTTTCAATATACTAACTGTCACTGGCATGATTAAAATCGTTTATAGTATTTCGGTTTGCCGATTATTCAATCGGATGTTTTTCTAATAAGTTATGTTCTTAATGAAGTTTGTAATTTTTAAAATGTCGAGTGAACAAAGCAGGTTCGAGC
>CALFBU010000185.1 GCA_937951455.1 uncultured Rhizobiaceae group bacterium | reverse complement strand
CCAGAGCTGGGGCAGAACGTTTACAGGTTTGACCCTGAAACGCAGAATTTGACTATTATTGCTATTGACATTCTTGGACCAAATGGACTTGGCTTTTCGCCTGATGAACAAAAGCTATACATTGTTGAATCGAGGGGCGTTCCTACTCGGAAAATCCTTGAATATGATGTGGTTGAAGATGGCAAAAAGATATCCAATAAACGTGTTCTTATTGATGCGGGTAGCGGAACGCCTGATGGTTTCCGCATAGATGTCGATGGAAACTTATGGTGCGGATGGGGCATGGGAACGGATGATCTGGATGGCGTGATGATTTTTGCCCCTAACGGAAAGCCAATAGGTAGGATTGCCCTACCGGAGCGATGTGCAAATTTGTGTTTTGGAGGCCGCGCAAACAGTCGTTTATTCATGGCCTCAAGCCAATCCATATATGCGCTTTATGTCAATGTCGCTGGCGTAAGTGGTGGCTGAAGCATTAGAAAGTGCCGAGACCTGCTCGCTGCCTTAGAACGTGAGATTTATGAACGTGTGGTGACGGAGCTTTCTGAACTTAAGCCGGCCAAATCATCATGATTGCGGGCACTGCAGTGAGAACTATAATAATCTCAAGCCCCAAGCCCATCCGCGCATAATCGACAAATCGATAGCCACCAGGCCCCATGACAATCGTATTTGACTGGTGTCCAATAGGTGTCAGGAAGGGCGTTGCGCAACCAATGGCAACGGCCATTAGAAATGGGTCCGATGACATGCCAAGTTGTGATGCGATGGTCGCGGCAATCGGTGCCATTAAAACAGCGACGGGTGTATTGGGTATAATGTCAGACAACCACATTGAACTTACGAGCAAGCAGGCAACGATTGCCCAAAGCGGCATGTTGGCTGTGGATTCTATAAGTGCGCGTGCAATTAAATCTGTACCGCCACTGGTTTGCAGGGCTGCGCCAACGGGTATCAAACTGCCGAGCAAAATGATAATTGGCCAGTCGATGCTGGTGTAAATCTCACGTGCATGAATGGTCTTCGTTGCGATCAAGGCCGCCACTGCTGAGACAAAGGCAATCGGCACAGTCAAGATGCCGGTAGCTGCAAGTACGATTGCAATAGCAAAGATAAGAACGGACATAACCATTGTTCGTCGCGCGGGCGTTTCCGGCAAACTGCGCTCCGACATGCCTAACAGGCCGAGTGATTTTGCCGCTTGATCGAGTGCCGGTATTTCACCCTGTAGCATTAGGATATCACCAGTTCTGAATTTTACATTTGCAAGGCGTGTACGTGGCTTTTGCCCGCGCCTTGATATCGCTAACAGATTAATGCCGTAGCGATCATGAATTTGCATGGCGCGCATGGATTGCCCCTCAATAGGGGAGTTAGGCAAGAGAACCATTTCAGCAATTTTGACATCTTCCGTACTGGTTAGCAGCGTCTCTTTTTCTTTCGTCTCCAGACGCAATAATTTACCACTGGTTATAAATCTGTTCAGGATTTCAGGGTCACCCTCCAGAACCAGAATATCCTTTTCCTGAATGCGTTCATTGCCATGAGGTGCATGGCGACTGATTTTTCGTCTTATAATGGAAACAACGGAGAGCTCATTTTCACATTCGCGTTCCAGAGTTCGAATATTCATGCCGACGATCTTGGAATCTGATGGGACTGTCACTTCCATCATGTAGTTTTCAACCTGCGAAAGCCTTGATTTTTTTTCGCTGGAAACGCGAACTGGTAACAACCGCCAACCGATTGTGCTGATGTAAAATAAACCCACACCAGCGACAATCAGACCTACGGGTGCGAAATCAAACATGCTGAAAGGCTCACCCGTAAATTGCGTTCGATAAGTTGAAATCACAATATTTGTCGGCGTTCCGATAAGCGTTACCAATCCGCCAAGTAATGATGCAAAGGAGAGTGGCATCAAAAGACGCGATGGCGAGAAATTCTCTTTCTCCGCATTTTGCATGGAGACTGGCAGCATCAATGCCAAGGCGCCAACATTGTTCATGAAGCTTGAAAGAACCGCAACCAGTCCTGCATTCGCCATAATGTGCTTTTGCTCGGACTTTCTGGTGGTGGACAAGAGCTGCGCCAAGAGGGTTACGACCCCCGAATTTTGCAAGGCTTTTGTGATGATGAGAACCGCTGCAACCGTAATGACAGCGGGATGGCCAAAACCTTCAAAGGCGCTATCGGCTGGTACAACACCCAACAATACGCTTGCAAGAAGTGCAAGGATTGCTGCGTAATCATAGCGCAATTTTCCTGACGCAAACAACACCAGTGTCGCGGCCAAAATTCCAAAAACAATCATGTAGTCAGGTGGCATGAAATCTCCGCAACTGCGCTATCCATATCGGATAATATGGGCTGAATTGGGCATATTGCCATGCCTGTTGAGTAAATCTATTCAGCCGCGTAATTCTTGCCTCTGAATTTTTCTTTGATATGCCCAAGCAGACTGCTGGCAGATTCCAGAATATTTGTGCCGGGGCCATAAATATCTGTCACGCCAGCGTCTTTCAGGAATTCATAATCCTGGGCAGGGATAACGCCACCACAGATCACGATTTTGTCTGCTGCGTTTCGCTTGGCCAATTCTTCCAGAAGCATTGGAGCGAGGGTTTTGTGGCCGGCACCAAGAGATGAAATTCCGACGACATCGACATCTTCTCCGACGGCCATGTCTGCTGCTTCATCAGGCGTTTGGAAGAGGGGCCCGACTACCACATCAAAGCCCATGTCTTCAAAGGCGGTCGCGATGACTTTCGCGCCACGGTCGTGGCCGTCTTGACCCATTTTCACAACCATGATGCGTGGCTTGCGCCCTAGACTTGTTTCCATGGATAATATGTCTGCTTGCA
>CALFBU010000184.1 GCA_937951455.1 uncultured Rhizobiaceae group bacterium | reverse complement strand
TTCTTCGGTCAGGAATTCTTCCTTGGCTTTTGCTTTCGCAGCATCCAATGCTTCATAGCGCTCTTGCTTGTCAGAAATCTTGTAAGCTTTTTCGATGTCTTTACCGACAAGCTTTACGACTTTCTTTTCAAGGTCAGAGTGGTCCGGCTCAACGTGTTCACGGATTGGCTTGCCAGCTTTTTCAGCCAATTGAGCGACCGCATCAATGACTGGCTGGAATTCTTCGTGGCCAAACATGACCGCACCAAGCATCACTTCTTCTGAAAGTATCTTAGCTTCTGATTCCACCATAAGCACAGCGTCTTTAGTACCAGCAACCACAAGATCAAGATCAGATTCGTCCATCTCGTCGATGTTTGGGTTAAGCACATAATCACCATCGATAAGACCAACACGAGCACCACCGATTGGGCCTTGGAAAGGCACACCAGAAATTGCAAGTGCAGCAGATGTTGCAATCATGGCAACGATGTCTGGGTTGTTTTCCAAATCGTGCGAAATAACCATACAGGTCACTTGCGTATCGTTTTTATAGCCTTTTGCGAAAAGCGGACGAATTGGACGGTCGATCAAGCGACATACCAATGTTTCGTTTTCAGATGGACGTGCCTCGCGCTTGAAAAAGCCACCTGGAATTTTACCAGCTGAATAAGCTTTTTCGGTGTAGTTCACGGTCAATGGAAAGAAGTCCATGCCAGGCTTAGGTGCCTTGTCGGAAACCACTGCACACATGACGGTTGTTTCGCCGTAAGTGACAAGCACACAGCCATCAGCTTGACGTGCAATTTTACCGGTTTCGATGGTAAGCGGACGACCGCCCCATTCTATTTCTACTAAATGATGATCAAACATATATTGTCCTTAATAACATACATACGCGCTGCACTTTTCGTTTCTGACAACGCGCTATTTTGCCGTGTGATATTTGGCTTTTAGTTAAGTGTAAGGGCAAGACAACGAGGGGTTTTAATTTTGAGAAATAAACCGCTTGTAATCCTGCCCAATATTCGAGCCAGTTTCATATAGCGTTTATAAAGGTCACACGGTTGAAGCCTGAATAAACGAAAACGGCGCGAGGCTGTAAAAGCCCGCGCCGGAATTTTTTAACGGCGAATGCCGAGTTTTGTAATAAGAGCCTTATAACGCTCTTCGTCTTTTGCTCTTGTGTAGTCAAGAAGACGACGACGTTGAGAAACCATTTTCAAAAGACCACGACGTGAGTGGTTGTCTTTTTTGTGGCCTTTAAAGTGCTCTGTTAAATTTTTGATACGCTCAGTCAAAATTGCAACTTGTACTTCAGGAGAACCTGTGTCGCCTGCTTTAGTAGCATTTTCTTTAATGAGCTCAGCTTTGCGCTCTGGAGTAATCGACATCGGCTTTTCTTTCTATTGTAGAAAACCAAAAGGCTTTCGTATTTTTAATCGTCGCCCAATGCCAAGATGTCGTCTAGCAAGGGCCTAAATGTAACAAAACGGACTTAAAAAGCCCGTTTATAAGCGTTGTATAGTCGATTTTGGTTCATATGGCTAGTCTTTTGTTTAAGGACTTTTGTCACCCTTGCAGGTAAATATTTCTTAAGACAAAAGAAACCATATCTGCGAAGAATTCTGAAAACTATTCCCTTTATAACTATGTTTAGTCTGGAGGGAAAAATGTTTGAGAAACTGGAAAATAGCTGGAAACTGGCCAAGGAATGCTGGCGTATTTTGATGCTGGACAAGGAAATGCTTGCGTTTCCGGCTCTTAGCACCGTTACGACCATTCTGGTTATGGCATTCATTGGATACCCACTTTGGGCGGCCGGGTTTTTCGACTATGCACCAGCCACGAATGCTGAAGAAGTAAAAGCTTTTCATCTTTCCATACTTATAAAATATGCGGTTCTGACCATCGTCCCCTCATATATCATTTATTTGATACTGACCTTTTTTAATGCGGGTCTGGTTACTTGTGCCTTTATCCGTCTTTGTGGCGATGACCCCATACTGGCAGATGGCTTTAACATTGCGTGGAAGCGTCTTCCGCAAATTTTTACATGGTCTCTGCTGGGTGCAACGGTCGGTCTTTTATTGCGCATGGTGAAGGGGAATAATAGCACCCTGCGTAGTCTGTTCAGTGGTGTGCTTGGACTTGGCTGGCGTGTGGCAAGTTTTTTTGCGGTGCCTGTTATCGTTGCAGAGGAAAAGGGCGCGATCGATGCGCTTAAACGCTCAGGTCAATTGGTTAAGAAAAACTGGGGCGAAGCGCTTACGCTTGAAGTAGGACTTTCAGTGCTGGCTTATCCGGTTATGCTGCCAGTTATGGCTATGATTGGCATGTCTTCTTATGTCTGGGCCGTTTCGCCCATGCTTGGCGGAAGCCTGCTTATTATTGCAGGTGTTTATACCTTTGTTGCTTCTCTGGTGTTTTCCACCCTTGATGCAATCGCGAAAGCAGCGCTTTACATGTTTGCTTCAGGCGATCAAATGCCTGAGAACTTCAACAATGAAATTCTGCAAACCATGTTCAAGCGTGAGAACGCAACTTCACCAAGCTTTGCCTGATTGAC
>CALFBU010000183.1 GCA_937951455.1 uncultured Rhizobiaceae group bacterium | reverse complement strand
CCGCTATATGCAAAACTGTCAGCCTTTGCCGTTTCATCATTTTATTGTGGTGTTGCGGGTGCCTTGATGGTGTTCATGTGGCTCGGTGCTGCTGAAGTGGAAAGCTTTGACTATAACCACTCATTTGAAATCCTGTTCATGGTTATTCTGGGCGGATTGGGCAGTTTGTTGGGCTGTTTCCTGGGTGCTGCGGTAATCTGGATTTTACCGGTTATGATCCGCGATTGGTTACCGCCAATAGTCGAGGCGCTTACAACAATCTCCATCACATCTTCTACCGCTGATCTTGTATCAGACATTATCATCGGGGTTATGATTGTTGTCTTCTTGATTATGGAGCCACATGGTCTTGCTCGACTTTGGGCGATCATAAAACAAAAATTGCGTGTTTGGCCGTTCCCGTATTAGGATTGGCAAATACAAGGCGGGGTACCCTGCCAAAGGCATTGAGACCAGGCCTTGATATAATTCTGGTTTTAAAAACAAGCGAAGCAGCATAATGCGCTTTGCGGGAGTATTTGGGAGGAAAAAAATGCTCAAGAAACTTGTACTAGGTGCAGCTGCGCTTGGCTTTGTTGCCACAGCACAGATGACCACAATAGCAAAGGCTGAAGATAGCCTTTACTTGCCGTCAATGAGTTATCGCACAGGCCCGTTTGCGGGTGCTGGTGGTCCTATCGCTAATGGTTATGCAGATTACCTCAACATGCTTAATGAGCGTGATGGTGGTATTGGCGGTGCAAAGCTTGTCGTCGAAGAATGTGAAACAGCATACAACGCCCAAAAAGGCGTGGAGTGCTACGAAGCAACAAAAGGCAACGGTGGCGGTGCGCTGGTTTATAATCCGTATTCCACAGGCATTACACTCCAGTTGATCCCGAAAGCACCAGTGGATGAAATTCCGGTTCTTTCCATGGGTTATGGTTTGTCTGCTGCGGCGGTTGGTGAAAAGTTCCCTTGGACGTTCAACTACCCTGCTTCCTACTGGAGCCAGATGTCTTCAATCCTTCAGTACATCGATGCAAACGGTGGTATTAAAGGCAAGAAAATCGGTTTCATCTATCTTGATGTGGGTTACGGCAAAGAGCCAATTCCACTACTCGACAAACTGGCTCCGGAAATGGGCTTTGAGTGGGTAGGCTTCCCGGTCGGCGTTAAGGAAATGCAGGCACAAGGTGCTACATGGCTTAACGTTCGTAAAGAGCGTCCTGACTGGATGGTAATGTGGGGCTTTGGCGCCATGAACCCGACAGCGGTTAAAGAAGCTGCAAAAATCCGCTTCCCGATGGACAAGTTCATCGGTAACTGGTGGGCTGGCGCACACGCTGACCTTGAGCCAGTTGGTGAAGCAGGCAAAGGCTATAAGGCTGCTAGCTTCTCAGGCATTGGTACAGACTTCCCTGCTGTTCAAGACGTGATCAAACACGTGGTTGACAAGGGCAACAGCCAGGCAAACAAAGACGATGTGGGCAAGGTTCTTTATAACCGCGGTCTCTTTAATGCTGTTATTGTTGCCGAAGCTATTCGTGCCGCTCAAAAAGAAACAGGCAAGACTGTTATCACAGGTGCTGATATGCGCCTTGGGCTTGAAAAGTTCGTTCTCGACGAAGCACGTCTTAAAGAGATCGGCCTTGAAGGATTTACGGCTCCTATCAACGCTTCTTGTTCAGACCACGAAGGTGCTGGAGCGATTTTCGTTCAGCAATGGGACGGCAAGGACTGGAACCGTATTTCAGATCTGATCCCGCCAATGACAGACGTGGTTCGCCCGCTTCTTGAAGAAGCTGCTGACAAGTATGTTTCTGAGCAAACAGACTGGAAAACCCAGACCTGTGGTTAATGGCTTGCGGTTAATCGCATAAATAATACAGCTGGCCGCATGGTAATGTGGCCAGCCATTACCAAGAAAAAATTCAAGGGAACCTTTCAATGAGCGTAGCGGAAAATCTCAAACCAGAGAATGCAGAAACCATTCTGTCGGTTAATAATATCGAGGTTATTTACAACCATGTTATCCTTGTTCTGAAAGGCGTTTCTCTTACTGTACCCAAAGGCGGAATTGTTGCCATTCTGGGTGCTAACGGTGCTGGCAAAACGACAACCTTGCGCGCGGTTTCGAACCTGCTGCGTGGTGAACGTGGCGAAGTTACCAAAGGCAACATCATTTTTAATGGTGCAGAAATTCAGGATTTGACGCCCAATGAACTTGTTCAGCGCGGGTGTATTCAGGTCATGGAAGGTCGCCATTGTTTCGGTCACTTGTCGATTGAAGAAAATCTCATGACGGGTGCCTATACAAGAAAAGACGGCGCCGCCGCGGTTAAGGACCATCTTGATCTTGTGTATCAATATTTTCCACGCCTGAAAGAACGCCGTAAATCATTGGCCGGTTATACATCCGGTGGTGAACAACAGATGTGTGCGATCGGTCGTGCGTTGATGTCCAAGCCAACCATGATTTTGCTGGACGAACCTTCCATGGGGCTTGCACCTCAACTGGTTGAAGAAATTTTCGAAATCGTCCGCGACTTGAATCAAAAAGAAGGCGTTTCATTTCTGTTGGCTGAGCAAAACACCAACATTGCCTTGAAATATGCAACCTACGGCTACATTTTAGAATCTGGTCGTGTGGTGATGGATGGTGAAGCAAAAGAACTCCGTGAAAACGAAGACGTTAAAGAGTTCTACCTTGGAACAGGTGGCGAAGGCCGTAAATCATTCAAGGAAGTCAAACACTATCGCCGCCGTAAACGTTGGTTAGCATAGTTTAGAGGCATAGCTTTATGGGTCTTTTAGCCATTATTGGCTTGGTAGCGGTTTTCGCTCTGATCTTTGGACCCCAATATTGGGTAAAACACGTTATCAAAAAACACAGCGTTGCGCGTTCGGATTTTCCTGGAACCGGCGGGGAATTGGCGAAACATTTACTCGAAGAATTTAAAATCACGAATGTAAAAGTTGAAGAAACCAAATTGGGGGATCACTATGATCCGCGCGATCACATGGTTCGGCTTTTGTCAGACAATCACGATGGACGCTCTGTAAC
>CALFBU010000182.1 GCA_937951455.1 uncultured Rhizobiaceae group bacterium | reverse complement strand
TATGCAGCTATTGTTATTGCAATGATATTGGGGCAACGAAGAACCATCAGACTGAGATACAAACTTATACAATCACAAAAACTGTGGGATGAAATGTTCCCTGCATTGATGTAGAGCTAAATTATTCAGAGTGTCCGCTTTGGGTCATAACCAGCCGTTAACAATACCTAACCAATCACCCAACATCCCCGCCTAACCGATTCATAAGACTCACGAATCCCGGAAAAGAAGTCTCCATAACACTCCCATCATCGACCGTGACAGGTTTTTCGCTCGCCATGCCCATCACGAGAAAGCTCATGGCGATGCGGTGATCTAGATGCGTGGTGACGGTTCCGCCGCCGAAGCCTTTTCCGTCGGGGCGGCCTTGCACTTTTAGCCAGTCCTTGCCCTCTTCGCACGGCACGCCATTGGCTTCCAGGCCGCGGGCTACGGCTGCAAGGCGGTCTGATTCTTTTACACGCAGTTCGTGCAGGCCTGGCATGTTTGTTTCGCCCTTGGCAAAACTGGCGGCAATGGCAAGCACAGGGTATTCATCAATCATCGAGGCCGCGCGTTCGGCTGGTACGGTGATGCCTTTAAGCTCGGATGATTTGACGATTAAATCGCCAATTTCTTCGCCGCCTGAATTGCGCTTGTTGGTGATTTCAATATCACCGCCCATTTCCATCAACGTGGTGATGAGCCCCACGCGCGCTTCGTTTAACATGACATCCGGAAGCGTGATCTCACTGCCTTCAACGATGAGAGCAGCCACAAGCGGGAACGCAGCTGAGGACGGATCGGCAGGCACGGTCACATCCTGCCCAATCAGCTTGCCCTGCCCTTCAACTGAAATTCTTCGCGTGCCGTCCTTGGCAATTTCAACTTCAAGCTCCGCGCCAAAGCCCTTGAACATTTTCTCAGTATGATCGCGCGTCAAATGCGGCTCGATGACAGTTGTAATGCCAGGTGTGTTAAGCCCTGCAAACAAAACGGCAGATTTAACCTGAGCAGAAGGCACTGGCACGACATATTCAATCGGCGCGGTCTGCCATGGCCCTTGAAGCGTAATCGGCAATCTGCCCTCACCTTCCTCTGCCAAAACCTGAACACCCATCTCGCGCAAGGGATTCAAAACTCGGTTCATCGGGCGCGAAGAAAGCGACGCGTCGCCCTTATAAGTGGTTTTAAAGTCATAAGCACCAAACAACCCCATGCACAAACGACAGCCAGTGCCCGAATTGCCAAACTCAAACGCATCCTCAGGCTCAAGCGGCAGACCGTTACCCGTGCCAGACAATATCCAGTCATCGCCTTCCTTGCGCGCCAAAGCCCCCACTGCCTGCATGGTTTTAAGCGTGTTGATGACGTCTTCACCCTCTAGAAGCCCGGAAATGCGTGTTTCACCGCTGGCAAGGCCGCCCAACATTAATGAGCGATGCGAAATGGATTTATCTCCCGGCACACGGCAAACGCCAGAAAGGCTTTTTGCTTTACGCGATGACAGGGGTTTGGCAGAAGTTTCGCTGGTCATGAAATGCAGTTCTTTGGGTCAAAAGGTGAGTTAAATATACGCTTTTCCTAGCATAGGCGAAAATTTACGTCACCCGCATTTGAACAACTTATTTGACCATCTTGATTTTTCTTTACAAATGCTTTTGACATGAGGCGAATTGAAGGTTAGGAAGACAAAAATTTCATTCAATGAGGTATATTGTGGCCAAAGCTAACTTGGGAACTAAAAGGGTCTGCCCTGAAACAAGTAAAAAGTTTTACGATCTGGAGAAAGACCCGATCGTATCGCCTTATACAGGTAAGGAATATCCGCTTTCTTTCTTTGAAGGTGAAGCCAATATCGTTGCACCCAAGCCGGAAGAAGCTAAAAAAGCGCCCGAAAAAGATAAAGCAAAAGACGCATCCGACGATGATGATGACGATCTGGTGCTGGATGATGACGGTCCAGAAATCATCAGCCTTGATGATGCAGAAGATAATGATGACGACGACGATGATGATGACGATGTGCCAGATATTCCGGACATCCCGGACATCGACGACGATGACGATGATGCAGAAGACGACACCTTCCTCGAAGATGACGACGACGATGATGACTTGTCAGATGTGATTGTTGGTGTAGAAAAAGACGACGACGAATCGTAAAGTCTGGACTGACAACGGTCAAAATGATATTTGCACCCTGGACCTAGGGTGTAACCCGGCTGGAACCCCAAACCAGCCATAATGGGGCATTAGCTCAGCTGGGAGAGCGCTTCGCTGGCAGCGAAGAGGTCAGCGGTTCGATCCCGCTATGCTCCACCAAAATACTTGCTCGAACCTGCTTTGTTCACTCGACATTTTTAAAATTACAAACTTCATTAAGAACATAACTTATTAGAAGAACATCCGATTGAATAATCGGCAGACTGGAATGCTATAAACGATTTTTAATCATGCCAGTGAAAGTCAGTATATTGAAAAACAAATCATTCAGGTTGATTTGATTTCTTTTTAAATAGCATGACCAATAG
>CALFBU010000181.1 GCA_937951455.1 uncultured Rhizobiaceae group bacterium | reverse complement strand
AGAGCTCATCAAGGCAATGAACCTCGTGCAAGGCCAATCAACCTCTGGCACATGCTCCATTACTCAATGGGCGGGTATTGAAGCATTAAACGGCCCACAGGACTTTATCGGTGAGCGCCGTAAAGAGTTTGAAGCGCGTAGGGATTTGGTTGTTTCAATGTTGAACCAGGCAACAGGCATCGATTGTCCAAAGCCAGAAGGAGCGTTCTACGTTTATCCTTCATGTAAAGACCTGCTTGGCAAGACAACTGAATCAGGCAAAGTGCTTGAGACAGACGAAGATTTTGTAACGGCACTCCTTGAGCAAGAAGGCGTTGCAGTAGTGCATGGTTCTGCATTTGGTCTGGGACCAAACTTCCGTATCTCATACGCAACTTCAACTGAAGCACTGACAAAAGCCTGTGAGCGCATTCAAAAGTTCTGCGCAAGCTTGAAGTAAGCATTTAAAATCTGAATGGATTAAACCCCATCAAGTCATTCTTGGTGGGGTTTGTGTTTTTGACGCAAAGATATAAATGCCGTTTAATCGCTTATTGCAAAAATGACACGCCTGTGGGAAAAGTTGGTCGTTAACCATAAACAATGCGAAACTGATAGCGTTTGTGTGCTATGGGTTGCAAAATAATCGCTTAATGCGCAATAAATACAACGGTATTAAACAGGTGGGTAAATTGAAAACGTTTTTTAAAACAGCTTCTTTGGCAGTTGGTTTTTTAGCTATAGCAAGTGCTGCTAATTCTGCTGACCTTTTGCTTGATCCAACACCTGTTGCACAACAGCCTGCGCCAGTTCAACCAGCAACTGCCGTTGATGCGGTTAATTTTGAAGTTAGTCTCTTGGGTGGCGCATATCAGCGTAATGTGCTTGGTACCGCTTCAAACTTCATGTTTACAGGGTCTGTAGCTACTCCAATACCCGGATTTGCCAATTTTGGTGCACAGCTTGATGGCGCTATTGGTGTTTATGATGGCGACTTTACAAGTGCGGCGGGTGGCTTGCATATATTCTACCGAAATGAACAAGGTCTTATTGGGATTTATGGCGATTGGGCTTATACCGATCCTGAACATGGTGGACGCGTCGGTGTTGAGCTGTCTTCATATCACGACCGTTGGTCAGTAGATGCGCTTGTCGGTATACAATTCGGCCAGCATTTCGAATCAGAGTTCATAGATGAAGTTGATTTGTCCTACTATTACACTGACAACTTGCGCGTTTCTGTTGGACATCGTCTAACTTCACGTGGTCATGTGGGTAACTTGTCATTTGAGCACTTGCTAAATGATCAGGGATTCGATGGATTTAGCGTCTTTGGCGAAATCGAAGCTGGTGAAGACAATTATGTCGGTGGCTTTGGCGGTATTCGTTATGCCTTTGGTGGCAATGCTACAACATTGATTGAGCGTGACCGTCGTTCCAATGTTCAGGTTCGAATTCCACGCAACCTTTCAAGTGTAACGCAATGTGGTAATCTCGATGTGCCGCGCCCTGAGACATCTCTTCGTGCTGAACAAACCAATCTTTGTGCTTCTGAAGACGAGATTAATGCTCTATCCAGCCCTGCCATCGGTGGCGGTATCTCAAAACTATAGTTTGCGTTTGGCATAATCTGACATCTTTGTGAGATTATGTTTGTTGCATTTTAAGCCCTTAGCCCCATATTTTATAAATCTATTTATATATATTTTTTAAAAGGGTTTTCGCATGGGAAAACGAAATTTTATCAAGCCGTCTTGGGCTATTTCAGAGGCTAAAGCGACTTCGGAGTCTGTATTTCTCAATCGCCGTGAATTAATTAAAGGTCTTGGCATGGGCGGTATATTGGCTGCTGCGGGCATGTCTTATAAAACATCCAATGCCTATGCGGCAGAAGATCCTAGTGCCGGGCTATACAAAGATATTGTCCGCAACGAAAAATATACACTTGATCGTCCCATCACGCCTGAAAAACTAAACCTGACCTACAATAATTTCTATGAATTTGGTTCCCACAAGCAAATTCACGAAGCGGCTCAGGCTTTACAAACGCGTCCATGGGAAATTGAGATTGATGGCGAGGTTGAAAAGCCCATGACCATTGCCATCGACGATCTTTTGAAAAAAATGCCTCTGGAAGAGCGGCTATACCGTCATCGCTGCGTTGAGGCTTGGTCGATGACGGTGCCTTGGTCTGGGTTTGAACTTTCAAGCCTCATTGCGCTTGCAAAGCCCACCAATGACGCGAAATACATGCGCTTTGAAACCTTTGAAGACAAGTCTGTAGCACCAGGGCAAAAACAATTCTGGTATCCTTGGCCTTACGTTGAGGGTATCACTATGGAAGAAGCCATGAACGAAATGACCTTCATGGTCACGGGTGCTTATGGCAAGCCTGTGCCTAAACAAATGGGTGCGCCGTTACGACTTGCGCTGCCCTGGAAATATGGTTTCAAGCACATCAAGTCGATTAAGAAGATCAGTTTCACCAAAGAACGTCCGGTTAGTTTTTGGGAAGAACTTGGTCCTACGGAATACGGGTTCTGGGCGAATGTAAATCCTGAAGTGGATCATCCGCGCTGGACGCAAGCTACTGAACGCGATCTTGAAACAGGTGAGCGCATTCCGACGAGACTGTTCAATGGCTACGAAGAACAAGTTGCTTATCTTTACAAGGATTTGCAAAGCGAAGCGTTGTATAAGTAATCAAAAAAAAGCCGGGCTTAACAGAGCCCGGCAAAGTAACTAGAAGGTTGTTTCACTCTTAACCTTCAAGAGGGTAACAGAAGGCGCTTCTGAATTTGTCGGGAGGAGAATAACAAATCGAATCGCCCACTGTGCTTTTATAATGCTCCCGATATGTTTCAAAACAATACAGTTTTGATAAAAAATCGCTTTTTTGAGACTGAATGCCATAATCTGCAATATAGTGTTGTATAATTATCACAAAACTGTTGGCTAAATTAATACTCTGTTAACTTTTGCAGCGTGTCGTAAATCTCAAGGCTGGTCATCAAGTCCAAATGAGCACCGCCACCATTTTTAAATAATGTGATTGCACTGTGCGAACTTCTTTTGATTTGTCCGGTGCAAAGCTGATAAAAATCACCAAAAATGTCGGCTGTGGAAATCACGCCATTGTCTAGCGGGATTTGAATTTCACCGATATGGCCAACAGTCGTTTCACGGCTATCTACGAAAATTTCAGATTTTTTCAAAAGTGTATCATCGGCTTCCCGCATGTTGGGCTTAAAGGCGCCAATCAGATCGACGTGGGTGCCAGGCTTAATCCAATCGCCTTTTAATATTGGCTCAACGGTCATGGTTGCGGTGGTGATGATGTCGGCTTTTCCGCAGGCCTCTTGTAAATTATCGCTGACTTCGATGCCTGAAATCTTTTCGCTCAATTGTTGAGCAAGCTGGTGTGCTTTTTCTTTTGTGCGGTTGTAAATGATGAACTTTTCGATTGAGGGGAATATCTCGTGATAAGCTTCAAGAATGGATGCAGCTACCGTTCCCGCTCCAACCAT
>CALFBU010000180.1 GCA_937951455.1 uncultured Rhizobiaceae group bacterium | reverse complement strand
TGCTGACGGCAAATGGACTGGCTGGGAAGTTGAAATCAAGGACGCGCTTTGTGAAGCCATGGGCGAAGAATGTACCGTTGTTGAAATCGCATGGGATGGTATCATTCCGGCACTTGTATCAAAGAAGATGGATGTAATCATCGCTTCAATGTCAATCACAGACGAGCGCAAGAAGACCATCGATTTTTCCGACAAATACTACAATACACCAGCTGTTATCGTGGCGCCAAAGAGCTCAAGCATTTCGGGTGATCCTGAAAGTGTAAAAGGCAAGATTGTTGGTGTGCAGGTTTCCACAATTCACGCAAACTATGTTGAGAAGCATTTCACTGACGCAGAAGCAAAATCATACAACACATTTGATGAGCATAATCAGGATTTGGTAGCTGGACGTGTTGATGCAGTTGTAGGCGATTCACTCGCAATGCAACCCTTCCTGACAAGCGATGCTGGCAAAGACTTTGAAATCAAAGGCGAACTAAACGATGTAGAAGTCTTTGGCCCAGGCGTTGGTGTTGGCATGCGTAAAGGTTCTGACGAGCTGAAAGCCAAGGTAAATGCAGCGATTGCAAAAATTCGCGCAGACGGCACTTACGACAAGATTTCAAAGAAGTATTTTGATTTCGACATCTACGGCGGCAACTAAGCCAAAGTGATTTCAGGGGGCAGATTGGCCCCCTGATTTTTAAACATTGTCTCACATGATTTTCATTCATGTGATTTGGAAACCTCATGGAAAACGCATTGGAAATTCTGAGCTATTCGCCACCAGGTTGGGGCGGGGCGCTGTTGCGTGGTCTAATGAGTACACTTCAAATTGCATTTGGTGCCTATTTACTAGGCTTGTGTATTGGTCTTTTTGGAGCGTTCGGCAAAATTTATGGCGGGCCAGTTTTAAGATGGTCTCTTGAGATATACACAACGCTCATCCGTGCTGTTCCAGAACTTGTTCTCATTTTATTGCTTTACTACGCAGGTTCAGATTTGCTGAATTTTATCCTTGAGAGTTTTGGCTTTGAGCGGATTGATATCAATCCACTTGTCGCCGGAATATACGTCATTGGATTTGTGCAAGGTGCTTATACAACAGAAGTATTTCGCGGCGCATTTCATGCTGTGCCGACTGGCCAGATTGAAGCGGCAAAAGCCATCGGCATGTCCTCATGGAAGCGTCACACGCGTGTTGTAATTCCAGCTATGTTACCGTTTGCTCTGCCAGGGCTTGCCAACCTGTGGTTGATTGCAACGAAAGAAACAGCGCTTTTAGCTGTCGTTGGCTTTAGTGAGCTGGCACTGGTTACTAAACAGGCTACAGGTTCAACCAAAGCCTATTTAACACTTTATCTTGCCGCAGCCGCTCTCTACCTGAGCGTTACCCTTGTTTCCAATGTAATCTTTGGTTTCATCGAACGCCATTACAGGCGCGGCCAACCGGAGCAGGCGTAGCGTCATGGAGTGGTATTGGGTTCCTGAATATTTTCCGCGCTTTGTTGAGGGTACTTGGCTGACCATTCAGCTTTTGGTGATTTCAATTATCATCGGCATGTCATTGGCTATCCCGATTGGTTTGGTTCAGGTGACAGGCCCACGCCCGCTCGCTTGGCTTGCAAAAGGCTTTTGCACAGTCGTGCGCGGAACGCCTTTGCTTATCCAGCTTTGGTTGATTTACTATGGAGTGGGGTCGCTTTTTCCTTCAATCCCCGGCATTCGTGAAAGCTTTCTTTGGCCTTATTTAAGGGATGCATTTCCTTACGCAATTCTTGCTTTCTCGATTAGCGTTGCAGGCTATGAAGGCGAGATTATGCGCGGTGCATTTCGCGGAGTACCAAAAGGTGAGTTGGAAGCGGCCCGCGCAATCGGCATGTCGCCCTTTCAAATTCTAAGACGCGTTTGGCTTCCTCGTGCGTTACAAAACGTGTTCCCGACTTTAACAGGCGAGTTCATTCTAACACTAAAAGCAACACCACTAGCTGCGACTATTACGATTTATGAAGCCTTCGGTGTTAGTTCCATCGTCCGTCAGGAAACATACAGAATTTATGAGCCGTTGCTATTTGTGGCTTTCATTTATTTGGTCTTGGCGGCAGTGCTGATCATGATTTTTAAATATTTTGAAAACAAAATTCCAAAACGGGCCTCTTAAATTGCTGAAAAATCAACGCGCACTCATCGAAGGTAAAGCCGCTTTAATCGTTATTGATATTCAGGCCAGTACTTTTATTGACGATAGCAAGGAGCGTTCTATCCCGAATATGGAAGGGTTCAAAGAGCGCATGCTTAAAGCACGTGTTGCAATTGATAAGGCGCGTGAATGCGATATTCCTGTCATTTTCATTCAGGAAATCCATCGCAAAGACTTAAGCGATTTTGGTCGAGAGCTGGATGGTGATGAAGACATTCATTGTCTGGATGATAATCCCGGTACGGATATCGCGGTTAAGGAAATGGGTTTTAGACCGGATGACTATCTCATCCCCAAGCGCCGTTATTCTTCGTTTTACGGAACGGATTTGGAAATACTTCTGCGTGGCCTAAAAGTTGATACGCTTATACTGGTAGGCGCACTGACAGATGTTTGTGTGCACTATACATTTGTGGATGCGCACCAAGGAGATTACTTCTGCCGCGTCATTGAAGATTGCGTCGGTGGTTCAAGCATAGAGGCGCACGAAGCCTCGCTAAAAGCGATGGCATATTTGCAGACGGGCGCTATTAGATCACTAGACGAAATGCTCAGCGCGATGGCAAGCCATAACGCTTAGGCAACAATATGCTGATTGGCTGCTGCCTTTTCGCCAAGTGCAGAAAGAGCAGTTGCTACGATACCGGCTTTGTCCAGGCCAGCCGTTTCAATCATTCTGGCTGGTGACATTTGATCCATATAGAGATCAGGCATGGTCATGGTTCTGATCTTGAGCCCGTTATCAAGACCACCCACACTTGCCAAGTGATGCAGAACCATCGCGCCGAAGCCACCCGTTGAGCCTTCTTCTATCGTAATCAGAAGTTCATGTTCCTTTGCGAGGCGTTCAATCAAGTCTGTATCAAGCGGCTTGGCAAAACGTGCGTCTGCTACCGTGGTTGAAAGACCAAATTGTTCCAGATCACGCGCTGCTGCCAAACTGTCCTGAAGTCTTGAACCAAAGGATAGAAGTGCCACCTTGGTACCTTCTTTAACAATGCGTCCCTTGCCAATTTCAAGGATTGATCCGCGCTCTGGCATATCAACGCCCACACCTTCGCCGCGTGGATATCTGAATGAAATAGGGCCTTCATCATAGGCGGCGGCTGTAGCCACCATATGCTTGAGTTCTGCTTCATCGCTGGCTGCCATAACCGTAAAGCCTGGAAGGCAAGCGAGATAAGCCACATCAAAAGAGCCTGCGTGCGTTGCGCCGTCTGCACCAACGAATCCAGCACGGTCGATTGGAAACCTTACCGGTAATTGCTGAATGGAAACATCATGCACAATCTGATCATAACCCCGTTGTAAGAAGGTTGAGTAAATCGCGCAAAACGGCTTATAGCCTTCGCTCGCCATGCCTGCTGCAAACGTTACTGCATGCTGTTCGGCAATACCGACATCATAGGTGCGATCAGGAAAGGCTTCGCCGAAAATATCAATGCCGGTTCCGCCTGGCATCGCCGCCGAAATGCCGACAATTTTGTCATCCTGTTCGGCTTCCTGAACAAGGCTTTGCCCAAAAACTTTAGTGTATGAAGGGACATTTTGAACAGATTTTTTCTGTGCGCCACTGACCACATCAAACTTGGCTACCGCATGAAGTTTGCAGTCAGATTGTTCTGCAGGGCCATAGCCTTTGCCTTTTTCTGTACGAACGTGAAGCAGAATAGGACCTTGTTCACTATCTCTTACATTGCGCAAAACGGGCAACATGGCTTCAAGATTATGGCCATCAATCGGCCCTACATAATAAAAGCCAAGTTCTTCAAACATCGTGCCAGCAGAAAAGAAATTGCGTGTGTATTCTTCCGTTTTACGTGCCTTGTCTGCGATAAACTCTGGCAATTTTTTGTTCAATTGTTTGGCAGTTTCGCGCAAGGAGCGATAGGTTTTACCCGAAACAAGACGTGCCAGATAATGGCTCATCGCGCCTGTAGGCGGAGCAATCGACATGTCGTTATCATTGAGGATTACGATTTGGCGCGCATCCATGCCACCTGAGTTGTTCATGGCTTCGTAGGCCATGCCAGCCGTGATGGAACCATCGCCGATGACAGAAACAACATTGCGCTTAACGCCCGCCAAACGCGATGCCTCAACCATGCCAAGGCCAGCTGAAATGGAAGTAGAAGAGTGTGCGGCGCCAAAAGGATCGTAGTCACTTTCCTTGCGTTTTGTGAAACCGGAAAGACCTTTCTCTTGTCTAATCGTACGAATACGATCGCGCCGACCAGTAAGGATTTTATGCGGATAACATTGGTGACCTACATCCCAGATAATGCGGTCGTGGGGTGTATCAAAAACATGATGCAGCGCAACGGTGAGTTCAACCACACCAAGGCCAGCACCCAGATGTCCCCCAGTCACCGAGACGGCGTCGATAAGTTCGGTTCTGAGTTCATCAGCCAGTTGAGGGAGTTGCTGATCCGTCAATTGCCGTAAATCAACAGGTTCTCTAACCATATCGAGCAGTGGTGTTTTTGAATTATTTGGCATGAAACCTCCCAGTTACACGAATATGTCAAATAAATTAGACATATATTTTGTAAACTATGTTAGTCACATTTTGAGTTTTAGCAAGGGTATGGCAAAAGCTTTATAGGAAAAATTCACGCTTCAGTGTCTTTTTCACGCTCTAAACCATAGGGTTTTGCAAGCTTCCAAACGTGTTCAGGTACCATGTTTTTCATTTTGGAGGGTGCCTTGCGACGCAAGTGAAGAATGGTTTCGATGGCCTTCATCTCAAGCCTGGTGCGCGCAAATTCCATACCGCGTGGTCCAATCTTCGGCATCAGCCAGGCGACGATGGGTCTTACAAAATCAGGCATTGCACGAAGCGGTAGTCCGTTGGCTGAACGTTCAACATTTTTCATGAAACCTTCAACGTGGCTTTTACGGTTGCCTTTTGAACCTGTTTGACTGAGCAAAATATCATCTCCCAACAGAGAGAGAATTTCCTCGCCCCGATCATTCCTAACAATCAACCATTGTTCACCTTCGCCGCCCATGTAGCCCACAGTAATATCTGATAAGGCATTGGTGTAATCTACGCAGGTCTGACAAGTGGTCGGGAAAAAATCACCAGGCAATTTGGAAATCGGCAGTTTTAAAAATGGAATTTCTTTACGGCTGCCATCATCGAAGCGCAGCTCAACCTGATAATCTGCTCGAAACTCCAGATAAGAAACGGTCTCAGGCTTGTCGGAAAGCAGATTAAGAAACGTGTGGAAATTTTCTGTCGTTGTATTATCAGAGCAGGGCGTTCCGATAACGTATAGTTTCTCCAGGCCCAGCTCTTTTTCTAACGCACGTAGTGCATAAATCTGACAAGGGATACCCACGACCGCAATGCGCTTATAACCTTGCTCAATCGCGGGTTCCAGAAGGGCAAGCGTAGGGGCGTAACCCATTCGCATGCCACGACACTGCTTCATATCATCCGGCTTGGTAATCAGAACTGGCTCAGGTTTCCAGCGGTCACTTGCGTCGGGTTTCACGGCAATCACAGCATCCACCAATCCATTCCTTAGAAGCTGCTCTGCCAATTGGGTTGTGATACCCGTCCATTGCGCGCCTTCGCTTGGTGTTTTGAGTTTTGCCCTCACAATGCGCTTGAAAGCACCGAAATGTAATTCGTCTGGGTTGATGCTCTCATTACGTTCACGGCCATGAATTTGCGTTTCGAGTTTTGGATAATCAGGCTTGATAAATTGGCATGCAGTTCCGCATCTAGATGGGTTTTTGGTGCGCGAAATCCCACAATCCGTGCAGAGACTACGCGGCACAGGTTCGTTTAGCTTATGGGGAGTGTCCAAATTCTTTAACATATCAGGACTATACATGTCAGAAAAATTAGTCATAATAAAGTGTAATTTAAATTATGCACTTTGGATGCCTACTATCTGAAGTTACAGGGAACTAATTAAATGGCTTCTGTCACTTATCCGTTTGCCGCCATCGTTGGCCAAGAGCAATTAAAGCATGCGCTGCTTTTATCTGCTGTTGATGCCTCGCTGGGCGGTGTCTTGGCATTAGGCGATCGCGGCACGGGCAAAACCACTGCGGTCAGGGGATTGGCTGCACTTCTGCCAGAAGTAGAAGCCGTTAAAGGCTGTCGATATAATTGCAGTCCAGATAGCCAAAAAGCCCAATGTAAAGAATGCACAGAAGAAACCGAACTGAAGTCTCACAAAATCGCAGTGCCCGTCGTGGATTTGCCGCTGGGTGTTACTGAAGACCGTGTACTCGGTGCGCTTGATATTGAAAAAGCGCTTGTAAACGGTGAAAAGTCATTTGAGCCTGGCTTACTGGCTGATGCAAATCGTGGCTTTTTATATATTGATGAAGTTAATTTGCTTGAAGATCATCTGGTTGATGTTCTTCTGGATGTGGCTGTTTCCGGATGGAACGTGGTGGAGCGTGAAGGGCTTTCGCTCAAACATCCTGCACGGTTTGTCTTGATCGGAAGTGGCAACCCAGAGGAGGGTGACCTTCGCCCGCAGCTTTTAGATCGGTTTGGCCTTTCGGTTGATGTTTCAACGCCAACTGAAATTTCCCAACGTGTGGAAGTTATCAAACGCCGCGATGCGTATGAGCGCAATCCGGAAGAATTTGTGCAAAAGTGGAAGCGGGAAACGTCCAAACTTCGCAATCGCATCAAGCGCGCAAAAGATCTGATTGCAGAAGTTGAAGTCAGCGATCAGATGCTTGGCCTGATAGCAGAAATTTGCATTGCACTTGGTACAGACGGCCTGCGTGGTGAATTGACTTTGATTAAGTCAGCGCGAGCAGAAGCTGCTTGGTGCGGTGACTTGCAAGTAAGCGAAACACATATTTTGAAAATGGCGCCTTCAGCCCTTGGCCATCGCCTGCGCCGCAATCCGTTGGATGACTCAAAAGGCATGGTTCGTGTTGAGCGAGTTTTGGAACAAGTCATCACAGATAGAAACGCTGCTTAGCTGGGAATACAAAATGACCCAGCTCAATTCGGAAATTTTGCAAGCGCCTTCACTGGAAGAAAGTTTATGGCAGGATGCTTGTCTGACCATTGAAATGATCGCATTGATGGTTGAGGGTGGAATTCGTCAAAATCTGCCGACACTTTTAATCAAGGCACATGCAGGACCAGTGCGTGAAGCGTTTATGCAGCGGCTTGAAGAAGTTGTATCTCGAACAGTATTTCATAAAATTCCGGTTGGCATAGATGAGCAACGCCTTATAGGTGGCCTTGATTTATCGGCTACGCTATCGAGCGGTAAACGAGTAGCGAGCAAGGGTTTGTTGGCCGAATGCGATAATCAAATGCTGGTCATGCCAATGGCAAACATAATGGAAGATGACGTGATCGCCCAAGTCACTGCTGCGATGGATAATGGTCATGTAAAGGTTGAGCGAGAAGGCATGAGCGCCACAGACATCGCCCAATTTGGTCTGGTTGTGTTTGATGAAAGTGATGAAGACGAACAACCAATTTCTGACAAGATGAAAGACCGAATCATATTTCATCTCGATTTGTCGACGATCAGTTATCGCGTATTAAAAATTCACCTTGAACTGAAATTTACAGACATTTCAACGACAGCGATTTGCGATAGTCAAACGCTTAAAGAAATATGCGAGATCGTGCTTTCCTTTGGTTTAACTTCGATTCGCCCAACACAACAAATGGTGCGGGTCGCCATTTTGAACGCAAGGCTTAATGGGCGTACAAAGGTTATTCAGGATGATGTAGTGACCGCCGTACGTCTGTGCATTTTAAACAGGGCAAAACAATTGCCGCAAGCGCCTCAACCGCCAGAAGATATGCAAGAGGACTTACAGGACGACGAACCTGAGACACCTGATGAACAGCAAGAAAAGCCTGATGAAGAACAAGCCGAAGATAATGACAGCACCAGCACTTTGGATGAGCCTCTGGAAGATTTGAACATTGAAAGCCTGGCAAGCCAATTGCCAGACGGCTTGCTTGACCAGCTTTCTTCAAGTCTTAAACTTCAATCAAAAACGTCTTCGCAGGGGCGCAAAGGCAAGCAGAAATATGGCAGTAAGCGGGGCAAGCCTGTTGCAAGCAGAAGAGGGGAATTACGCTCAGGCAAAAGCCTCGACATTATGGCGACCTTGCGTGCAGCAACGCCTTGGCAAAAAATCCGCTCTGCAGAAAATACATCAAATGCTTCAATACATGTGCGCCCTCAAGATTTTCATATCAGGCGCTATAAACAAAATACTGAGACCTCAACCATATTTTTGGTAGACGCATCTGGCTCAACAGCGCTCAATCGGTTGGGCGAAGCAAAGGGAGCCGTTGAAAGCCTGCTTGCAGAAGGCTATGCGCGCCGCGACCATGTCGGTCTCATCAGTTTCAGAAAACGCGAAGCGGAAGTTTTATTGTCACCCACGCGTTCTCTGGTGCGTGCAAAAAAATCGCTTGCCTCACTAGCCGGCGGTGGCGGTACACCACTTGCAAGCGGTCTGCAATTAGCATTCATAATGGCGAGCGAAGAATTAAAAAAGGGACGCGCAACTTCATTGGTTATCATGACGGACGGCAGCGCCAATGTAGCGCTTGATGGCACTGGGGGTCGTGAAAAAGCGATGGAAGACGCTTTAGCCGTAAGTAATTTGTTTGTTGGTGCTGGTGTTTCTTGTTTGGTGATTGATGTAAGCAGACTTGCAAATCCTAAGGCAAAAGCACTGTCTGAAAAACTCGGTGCAAATTACATTCCCATGCCTTTTGTCAGTTCCAAAAATCTATCTGATGCCGTTAAGGCCAGTAGGTAAAACGTGGATTGGAAATCTGAAAAATATCAATGGCCCAATCATGAAGTGAGCCAGTTCATCGAAATCGATAGCATGCGATGGCACATTCAAAAGGCTGGCGCTGGCCCAAGTGCTTTATTACTTCATGGCACGGGTGCAACGACGCATTCTTTCCGAGATATTTTTACGGATTTTGCCAAAGACTTCAGGGTAATGGCTCTGGATTTGCCGGGACATGGTTTCAGTTCAAGGCTAAATGGCGGTCGACCAACATTGGAAAGAGTGTCTGCTGGAATTGCAAAATTGCTGGATCATCAAACATTCTCGCCAGATATGATTGTCGGTCATTCGGCAGGGGCTGCAATCGCAGTTGAGCTTGCGTCAAAACACCTGCATGAGACCAAAGGCCTTGTATCCATAAACGGTGCGTTTTATCCATTTCCAGGTTTTGCTGGTCAGATGTTTCCTGCGGCAGCAAAGCTTTTGTTTGTAAATCCCTTCATGTCTCATCTCTTTGCATTCG
>CALFBU010000179.1 GCA_937951455.1 uncultured Rhizobiaceae group bacterium | reverse complement strand
TTTCTCGATAAAACTCACGGTTGTATTGCGGCATCCATTTGGCAATCAGCCATAAAAGTTGCGTATTGGTTTTGATCTCTTGCGTGTTGGCGCCAATATTTTCTAGACGTATCCTGCATGGATCTTTGTGCGATGCATACTCACCGTGGTGCGTTGCATGAAAAACCCTATATTGCACGGTTTCCTGAAGCATGGGCCAAGCTGCAAAAAGATTGGTCATAAAGTCGTTTAGTTTTTTATTCTTGGAAAAATTGTTATGGCTTCCAAAGTGGACAATATTCTCAAGTCCACGCATTTGCCTAGCGCAAAAAATGACCGAACAAAAAACCACTATAAATGTCCAAATCAGCGAACTCGACGTATTGGCTGCGTAATAACACATGATGATCGTTGCATAGATGGAGCCAAGATAGCACCAATTCCACGCAAGTCCTTTTAAAAGTGACTTTTCCGAAAACTTTTTCCTGAAATACTGCTTCTGTTGTTTAGTTAGTTGTGATCTATAATCAAAATGAGTGTTTTCTTTTAAACATTCCATTAAGCCTATCCCTGTACTGTATAGAAGGAATATATAATTACTATTATTTATATAGACGGCAGAAGATATTCCCTCATTTGTTGAATCATTAAATTAATGCCGCATTAGAAGAATTAAGTTCTTTTGACGTGCATCTAAAATGATTAGTGCTAATGTGGGTTAAGGAGATTTTATTCATGTTCGATTATGCGCACTTAGAGGCTTTACTAGCTGTTGAGAGAGAAGGTAGTTTTGAAGGAGCCGCAAGATCTCTTGGGATAACTTCTTCAGCAGTTTCGCAGCGCATTAAATTGCTCGAGGAACGCATCGGCGCCGTCGTTATCAATCGTCAGCCACCTATCAAGCCAACGCATGTGGGCGTTGAACTGTGCAGACATGCGGAACTGGTTTCCATACTTGAAGATAAAATTATCAGTGCCAACGATTGTACACCGGCAAAAGTGGATCACCGCAAACCTGTTATCAAAATTGTTGTAAATGACGACAGTCTTTCGAGCTGGTTCATGGATGTTTTCAGAAAGGAAGCAGCAGAAAAAACCTCTTATATGTTTGAAGTCTCCATTGCGGATCAGGACTACTCAATTGATGAGTTGAAGTTTGGGTCGGTTTTGGCTGCTATCTCTATTAACAAAGTGCCGGTTCAAGGCTTTAGCAGTCGCTATCTTGGAATGCATGTCTATAGAGCGACAGCGAGTCCCGCTTTTATGGAGCGTTATTTTCCTGATGGCGTTACACTGGATGCGTTACAGAATGCGCCAGCACTGCGTTACAGCGCACAAGATGATTTGCAGCAACAATGGATGAAGCAGAATTTCGGCAAGACCGTCCTACATGACACCTATATTCTACCGTCATCTCCTGGATTTGTTCAGGCTTGCCTTGGCGATGTCGCCTGGGGCATGAACCCTTCTCAAATGGTGGATAAATATATTCAGTCTGGCGAATTGGTCGAGCTTGTACCGAATGCGCCCTTGAACAAACCGCTTTACTGGCACTGCAGCCGTATGGTCGCTGAACCATTGAAGCATTTTACACAAAACGTCGTTGATGCTGCAGAGAAGCATCTGGACCAAACAGCAAAGCCATAAATTTAATGCCTGCTTTGCAGCTTAATTCTGGTTAAGCCACTCCGCGACAACATTCACTTGCTCATCGTTGCGGAGTGTTGGCGTGTGGCCTGTATTGTCAAATTCCACAACTGTCGTCTCTGGTCCGCAAGATAGCATTTTTTCAGCCGTTTCAGCCGAGAGAAAACTTGAGTCTTTTCCACGCAGAACCAACACAGGACACGTGATTTTTTCCCAGATTTCCCACATATCAACATTGAAATAAGAAATTGAATCTCTGAACGCATCTCCAACGCGTGGATCAACCTTCATTTTGTAAGTGCCATGCTCAGTCCGTTTGCAGGAATATTTGGCTAGGTGTTCCCAATCTTCATCAGTCATGGGGGCAAACTCTGGATAAATTTTTCTCAGATATTCCTCAACCTCCTTGCGAGACTCGAACTCTGTAGATTTGCCAATATATTCAGCGATAGACAATAGCGCGTCGCGTGACACTTCAGGTCCAATATCGTTGACAACCAGTCTTTTTATCGGAGATTGGGACACAGAGGCTAACACCATTCCGATGATTCCGCCCATTGATGTGCCTACGAAATTCAGATCTTTATCGCCCAAACGCGCAATGAGCGCATTCATATCTGAATTATACTGAAGATAGTTATAGCTTTCATCATCCAACAAATGGTCGCTATCACCACGGCCGACAACGTCTGGACAGATTATACGGTATTTATCACAAAGCTTTTCTGCGAAATAGTCAAAATCGCGGGCATTTCTGGTCAAACCATGGACACAGAGCAAGGTCTCTTGGTTCTTAAAATTATCGGTTTTGCCCCACTCAAGATAATTGATCCTGTGGAATCCATGGTACCCCAACCCTAATACGTAGTGTTTTGAATAAGCTTTTTGCGGTTGTTTTAAACGATGCGGCATTCCTGATTATGTGTCCATTACTTAAGGTTCTTCAAACGGTCTTGAAGTTGATTGATTTGCTTTTGAATTTCATCAAGTTCCGAATTATCTTCTGCGTCAACTTGAGTCTCTTCACTATCGCCCTTGGTCTTTGATTTTGTGGGCGCATTGCCAAACATTTCCCATGATCGCTTGAACACTTCCAGATTTTGGCGCGCAATGTTCTGGCTGAATTCCATCATGGCTTTTGTATTGCGTTCAACAACGTTTTCCATCGTTGATTTCATGCGTTCACGCTCAGCTGCAAATACATCCAGTGATTCTTTGAGATAACTCGGCATCATTTTGCCGTAGGTATCATCATACATGCCAATAAGCTGTTTTTGCACTTCAAGCGGAAAATGGAAGTTTGATTTACCTGTTTCACGTTCAAAAATGATTTGATTGAGTATCTCACGCGTGATGTCATCGCCACTTTTCGTATCGCGTATTTCAAATGGCTTTCCGCTTTTTACAAGCTCAACCAAGTCGTCAAGCACGATATAAGTGCTTGTTGCGGTATTATACAAACGCCTGTTGGGATATTTTTTAATAATAATAATATCGTCATTTTGCGCGTTATCTGACGTATTTTTATCTGATTTTGGCACTTACTACCCCTTTTTTTAAGTAGAATTTGTTGCACTGCATCATATGATTTGTAGCTTGTATTCTAAGCAATGGAAACCACCTATAAAAATAAAAAAACCGCCAGTCCTTTATGGGGACTGGCGGTTGTATGTACTGACCAAATCTAGGAGGAGATGATGAGGCCAGTTAAAATTAAGCCTTAAAGCTTAGAAGTTTACTGCGAAGCTTTTTGAATAAGCTAGACGACCAGCTTCACCAGTTTCTTTCATCAGTTTACCTGAAAGCTCAGCAACACCTTTAGTTTGTTCTGTGTAGCGCTCAGCGGAAGCTGCCATGTTTGATGTAGCAACCTTATAAAACTCTGCTACGTCGTTTGTTTTGTTAAGTGCTTTCACACCATCAAACGCTGCTGCAACGTTAGAAACGTAGTTTTCATACAATTTCTTGGCCATTGCTTCGCCGCCTTTAAAGCAAGCTGCATTGAATTCAATTGCGCTCTCTACAACTTTTTCTGAGTTGGCGATGTGCTTTGTTACATATTCTTTTGTGTCTGCAGTATCCATTTTCTTTGTCATCCTATTATGCCTTTTGTTTGTAATAAAAGCTCGTCGAACAAGAAACTCTGTCGACCTCGATGAACTGAATATAGGATATATTATTGTGCATTGCAACATATTTTTGTGCACCGCACAAAATTTTTTTTAAAATCGAGGGTGAATGCAGTTTTTGCAACGCGCCAATGCATTCTAAACACTTGATATGCAACAGTTTAGATGGTTTGGTTGTAAATTAAGAAAATAATGAAATTTTTTCCGTATCTACAAAAAATATGGAACCTTTTTAGATTTCACTGCTTTTCTATTTAGCATTATTGTAATCATAGCGGAGATCGAATTGTCCAACCAATCACTAACAGCAGCCCAACTCTTGGTTAAATGCCTGGAGAATGAAGGGGTTGATTATATTTTTGGTATTCCAGGCGAAGAAAATATCGCTGTGATGGATGCCCTACTTGATAGCCCTATCAAATTTATCGTAACCCGACACGAACAAGGCGCTGCATTCATGGCAGATGTATATGGCAGGCTTACTGGGAAAGCTGGTGTATGTATGTCAACATTGGGACCAGGCGCGACGAACCTTGTTACAGGCGTTGCTGATGGCAATATGGATCGCGCTCCGATGGTTGCTATCGCTGGTCAAGGTGCAACAACCAGAATGCACAAAGAGAGCCATCAGATTTTGGATTTGGTAAATCTTTTTGAGCCCATTACTAAGTACAGCACTCAAATCCGAGCACCAGAAATCGTTCCTGAAGTCGTGCGTAAAGCATTTAAATTTGCGCAAGCCGAAAAACCTGGCGCTTCTTTCATAGATTTTCCTGAAAATATTGCTGATATGGATGTGGGCTCGTTAGTGCCCCTCAAGGTACAGTCAGCGCCTCTTTCTTGCGCCGCACGTGGCAAATGCCGCCAGGTTGCAGAAATGATTACGAAAGCAAACAATCCGATTATCATTGCAGGTAACGGTATCATAAGACATGGTGCATCAGATGCACTTGTTGAGTTTGCAGAAAGCATCAACGCTCCAGTTGCAACAACCTTTATGGCTAAGGGAGTTATTCCTTCTTCCCATCATTTAAGTTTGGGAACCGTGGGTTTGAAGGCACATGACTTGGTGGCTTTCGGGATTGACGAGGCGGATCTCGTCATCTGTGTTGGATATGACATGGTCGAATATGATCCTGGCCACTGGAACCCTAATTGCGATAAAAAAATCATTCATGTTGATGGGTCACCTGCAGAAGTTGATACACATTATATAGTAGAAGCAGGTGTTATTGGTGACTTGAAGGATTCCATGGCTCGGATAGGTGCGCAATGTGATCGCGAACCAAGCCCTGCCATGATGAAGTTGCGCAAGAAAATCTCAAAGGAACTGAATGCGCATGCGGAAGATAATAGCTATCCGGTAAAACCGCAGAAAATAATCTATGACATTCGCCAGTGCCTTGATCCTGAAGATGTCGTAATTTCTGATGTTGGTGCGCACAAAATGTGGATGGCTCGTATGTTCCAGGCGGAGCGGCCAAATACTTGTATTATCTCAAATGGTTTTGCTTCCATGGGTATTGCATTGCCAGGCGCCATTGCCGCAAAGCTTGTTTATCCGGATCGCAACATTGTCGCCGTTAGTGGCGATGGTGGCTTCATGATGAACAATCAGGAAATCGAAACAGCAGTTCGCCTGGGTCTCAACATTACCATTTTGATGTTTAACGATAACAAGCTCGGCTTGATTGAATGGCATCAGCTAAGAGAATTTGGGCGTAAGAGTAATGTCGATGTAGGCAATCCGGACTTTATAAAATTTGCAGAAAGCTTTGGCGCAAATGGTTATAAAATCGAAAAAGCAGAAGACCTGCAATCCGTCCTGAAAACTGCGATGAACGACGGCGGTGTTTCTCTGATCGATTGTCCGGTTGATTACTCAGAAAACATGAAATTGACTGAACGCTTGAAGAGCATGAAGTCTATAGAAGATGAATCATAATACAAATCTAATAAGGGTGTAAAAATGCACGCGTTTCAATTCCAAACCACAAAGTCCATTCTTTCGGAAGTTGGCAGTACCTCAAAAATCGGTGGCATCATGGCTGACATGGGCTGCGAGAAAGTTGCTTTTGTAACAGACAAAATCATTCTTGAGCTGGGTCTTGCCAAAGCATCCCTTGATAGCTTGAAAGAAGCCAAGATTGATGTGCATATTATTGATGATGTTGTGGCTGATCCTCCAGAAGAAATGATCCTGAAGGCCGTTGATGAATGTAAGGGCGCTGGTATTGACGGCATTGTTTCAGTTGGCGGCGGTTCTTCAATGGATACAGCAAAACTCATCGCCGTACTGTGTGGCTCAGACCAGCCCATCAGTGAAATGTATGGCGTTGGCTTGGTTAAAGGCGGTCGTCTGCCCATGGTACTTGCACCAACTACTGCTGGAACAGGGTCAGAGGTAACACCGATCTCAATCGTTACAACTGGTACTAACGAAAAGAAAGGCGTCGTCTCGCATCAGCTCATTCCAGACTGGGCTATTCTTGATGCGGAACTCACCGTAGGTTTACCAGCGCATATTACCGCAGCTACCGGCATTGACGCCATGGTTCATGCGATTGAGGCTTTCACCTCAAAGCACAAGAAAAACATTCTATCAGACACATTGGCACGTCAGGCGCTGGAACTCTTGGGCGGTAGTATTCACACCGCCTGTAAAGACGGGCAAAACCGTGAAGCCCGTTCAAACATGTTGCTTGGTTCGATGCTGGCAGGCATGGCGTTTGCGAATGCGCCTGTGGCGGCAGTGCATGCTTTGGCTTATCCACTTGGCGGGCATTTCCATGTCCCACACGGACTTTCAAACGCACTTGTGCTTCCTTACGTACTCGATTTCAACATGGAAGGTGCATCGCACCAATATGCTGAACTTGCGCCGATCATCTTTAAAGATCTTGCTGGCAAATCAGAAGCGGAAGCCTGTAAGGGCATGGTAGACGGGTTCAAGGCGATGGGGCCTGAACTTGGCATGCAATCAAAACTGGCAGAAGTGGGTGTTAATCACAACCATCTGCCGATGCTTGCCGAAGATGCCATGAAACAACAGCGTCTGCTTGTGAACAACCCACGCGAAATGACTTACGAAGCAGCGTTGGATATTTACACGCAAGCATTATAACAAGCGGATTTGGAGACAGGCATGGCCGATAAAGACAACAACGATGGTGGCATGGATCAAATGTTTCAGATTTGGGAACAAGGTCAAAATGCATTTTTCAAGGCCCAAACAGAAGCCATGGAAACCTTCAACAAGTCTTTTGAAAATATGCCTGACTTTTCCGGCCAGATAAAACAAACTGATAGCTTTCCAGCGTGGGATAACTTCATCAAAAGCTGGGTTCCTGATTGGGACCCTAACATCTTCGCCAATCAGTCCGGTGAATTTTCAAATCAGTTTACAAAATCCGGCAATGCCTTTCTGGCGCTGCTTGAACCGGCAAACTGGACCAAATACGCGCCAGAACAACTGCGTGTAATCTTGCAATCGATTGCAGAAGGCCCCAAGTTTGCTGACCTTGCAACACCACAGCATGAAGCAGCAGAAACATGGCGCGAAACGCTGGATTATACCCAAGCAGCTGCTGATATGGGTAAGGTTATGCAAGACGCATGGGTACGCACCTATGGCCGATTTAACAAGGATTATTCAATCGAAGATCTGAAAGCACCGAACCCTGAAGAGGCCATGAATGCCTGGCTTGGTGCAGCAAATCATGAGCTTTTGGAAACTCAGCGTTCGCCAGAATATATGGATGCGCAACGTCGCATGATCCGCTCCTCAACCGAGATTAAAGCAAGACAAAAAGATTTGGCTGAAGCGTGGTCTGAAATGTATCAAATGCCAACCCGCACGGAAATGGATGACTTAATTAAAACTGTCCATGAGTTGCGACGTGAATTGCGCAAGGTAAAACGTGAACTTGCAAGCTTGAAGGCTGTTTAAAAATGACTGCAGTGGAGCCTGATAAAAACGGAAATCCTCTTGAAGAATTAAGTCTTGCACAAGAAGCATGGATGCTTGCATGGCAACAGATGCTCCAAACGGGTGAGCGCATGCTCAAATCCAATGGATTTCTGGGCGAAGTTAAAAATGAAGATGTTGCGATTGCGGAAACACCTGCAGACGTTGTTTTCGAAGTCGATAAGGTACGCCTGCTTCGCTACAAACCCCTTGCTAAAACCCGCACCGATATTCCACCCATGATTATCTGTTACGGTCTCTTTGGTCGTCAGACCATGATCGACTTGCAGGAAGACCGCTCGCTGGTTCGCAATCTACTCATGGCCGGCATCGATCTTTACGTGGTAGATTGGGGCAACCCGACAAGGGCTGATCAATTTTTAAATTTTGATGATTATGTTGAACGTTATCTTGGATCATGCGTCGAACATGTATTTGAAGCAAACGGAAACAAGCCCGTTAACATGTTTGGCATTTGTGAAGGCGGCACGTTTGCAACCATGTTGGCAGCCTTTAGACCAGAACTCTTTGCAGGCCTTGCGCTCGCCATTACGCCTATAGATTTTCATGGTGATCAGGATAATTTCTGGCGTGGTGAGGGGTTCTTAAATTCATGGGTTGGCAATCTCACCAAAGATGACATTGACCTCCTGATTGATACCCATGGCATGCTGCCTGGAGAAATGACAGGAGCCGTATTTTCTTCGCTTACCCCAATTGCCAGCATGACGAAATACAACATTGGCCTTGCTCGCATGGAGGGCAATGAGGCGATGATGCTCAACTTCCTGCGTATGGAAAAATGGATTGCTGACCGCCCTGACCATCCAGGCGAAGCTGCACGTCAATGGTTGAATGATCTTTATCGTGAAAATCAGCTCGTCAACGGCGAGTTTGAGATTTGCGGAGAGAAGATAGACCTCAAAAAAATATCCTGCCCAGTCATAAATATTTATGCAGAGCAAGATCACATCATTCCGGTCAGCTGTTCCAAAGCATTGGGCAAGTTCATATCCAAAAAGAATTATGACGAAATTGGTTTCCCGGGTGGGCATGTCGGTGTTTTCGTAAGCCGCAAGGCGCAAGGCGTCGTGGCTGGCGGCCTCGTCGACTGGCTCGAAAAGAAACAAGGCAAATCTGCCGCAAAGAAGAAACAAAACCGCAAAAAGGCATAAGGCAAATGGTTGATAAGGTCGTCTCACTGGAAAACGCAATCGCTACCATTGGTGATGGTGATACAGTTTGTGTCTCAGGCTTTGTTGGTATTGGCACACCGGAAAGCCTCTTACGAGGCATCGAGGAACGCTTTCTAACCCATCAGTCCCCGAAGGATATCTCACTGCTCTTTGCAGCAGCACCGGGTGACGGCGCAGAAAAAGGCTTGAACAGATTAGCCAAGCCGGGATTGGTGAAACGCGCTGTAGGTGGGCATTGGTCACTGGTGCCAAAACTTGGTGCGATGGCCGTTAAAAACGAAATTGAAGCCTATAACCTGCCGCTTGGATGTATCTCCCAATTGTATCGTGACATTGCAGCAGGCAAGCCTGGCATGTTTTCTAAGGTTGGCTTGCATACATTTGTCGATCCGCGTCAATCTGGAGGCGCTATAAATGATATCACAACCAAACCCTTGGTTGAGATTAAAGAAATCAACGATGAGGAATGGTTGTTCTATCATTCTATTCCCGTCGATGTTGCCTTGATACGGGGAACAACAGCTGACCCACTGGGCAATATCACAATGGAACGCGAAGCGCTTACACTTGATATGCTTTCTATCGCCATGGCTGCCAAAAATTCGGGCGGCCTCGTAATTGCGCAAGTCGAACGTATTGCTGCACCGGGTTCTCTCCTGCCAAAAGAAGTGGTTGTTCCGGGGAATCTGGTTGACTGTGTTGTGATCGCTGAACCGGACGAACATTTACAAACCTACAAAACGCCTTACGATCATGGGTTCTCCGGCCGTATCAAGGCTGTCGTGAGCGATCCTGTTCCAATGGAGCTTTCCGAACGCAAAATCATAGCACGTCGTGCGGCCATGGAGTTGCCCGTCAACGGTGTGGTCAATTTGGGCATTGGGATGCCAGAGGGCGTGGGGGCGGTTGCGAATGAAGAGAACATCATCAACAACATTACGCTAACGACCGAAGCTGGCGTCTTGGGCGGTGTACCTCAATCCGGACTGGATTTTGGCGCCGCCGTCAACGCAAACGCAATCATCCAAACCAATCAGCAGTTTGATTTTTATGATGGGGGCGGTCTTGATCTTGCATGTCTTGGCATGGCTGAAACGGATCAAAACGGCAATGTCAATGTATCTCGCTTCAAGGATCGTTTTGCCGGTGCTGGTGGTTTTATCAACATCTCGCAAAATGCTCGCAAGGTACTCTTTGTTGGAACGTTCACCGCTGGCGGTTTGAAAGTCAAAACAGGCGATGGCAAACTGAAAATTGTTCAGGAAGGACGTGCCAAAAAGTTCATTCGAGATGTTGAGCAAATAACGTTTAATGGCAAGTTTTCAGCAGAACAAGGCAAGGAAGTATTATACATCACTGAGCGTTGTGTTTTCTCATTGACAGACAATGGTCTTAAACTGAGCGAAGTAGCGCCAGGCATTGATATTGAAAAAGACATTCTTGCCAATATGGATTTCAAGCCGATAATTGATGAACCTGCCTTGATGGAAAAGCGCATTTTCGAAACCAAGGTTATGAAGCTGCGCAAGAGCCTATTAGAAATACCTATTAGTAACCGTCTGGTTTATGACAAGCAGCAGAATATTGTATTTGCAAATATGAGTGGGCTTGATATCGCCACGAAAGAAGATTTGGAAAAGCTAAGTCGCGACGTTAATAAATTCTTCAAGTCACTGGGTCACAAGGTGAACATTGTAACAAACCACGATGGTATTTCTATTGCACCACGCTTGGCTTCTAAGTTTGCAAACCTCTTGAGCCAGTTGGAATATGATTACTATCTAACTGCAACGCGCTATACGACCAGTGCCTTCCTGCGCCAAAAACTGGGCGAAGATTTAAAACAGCGTTCCATACAGCCTCATATTTTTGAGAGCAAGAAAGAGGCCTCTGACTTTATTTTTGCAACACGCGACGATATCTAAAATCAAACACATAAATAAAAAACGGGCGCTACAAGAGCGCCCGAATTTGTTTTCTGATCTGTCAGATTAAAACTTAAGCAAACCACCAGCGTTCGATTATGCGCGAACCATCCATTTGGAAGTTGTTGCCGAGTGTGCCTGTGTTTGCAAGTTTTGTGCTATGCGCATCAACGTAGTTTGCATACATTGGAACAACGGTACCACCTTCAGCAGACATAATGGCCTGCATTTCTGTGTACATTGTTTTACGTTTAGCAGTATCAAGCTCAGCACGGGCTGTCAGAAGCAATTCCTGGAAGCGTGCATTTTCCCATGAAGTATCGTTCCAGGGAACACCTGTTTCATAGGCAGTTGAGAACATCCAGTCTTCTGTCGCACGGCCTGACCAGTAACAAGCACACCATGCTTTTTTCAGCCATACATTTGACCAGTAGCCATCATCAGGCTCTTGTACAACATTGATATCAATGCCAGCTGCTTTCGCAGATGCCTGATAAAGTTGTGCAGCATCAATTGCACCCGGGAAGGCTGCATTTGCGGCAGAAAGATCAACTTTAAGACCTGAAAGACCTGCATCCTTTAGAAGCGATTTTGCTTTTTCCGGATCATATGAGTTTTGCTCAAGATCAGCAGCAAAATACTGGTTTGCAGGACCAATTGGGTGGTCGTTTGCAACTTGACCGTGACCAAGCAGAACCTTGTCTACAAGCTCTTGACGGTTGATGGCATGCTTCAATGCTTGACGCACCTGAAGATTATCAAACGGTGAAAGCTTGGTCAGCATTGGGAATGTGTAGTGCTGGTTACCCGTCACTTCGAAAATGTTCACATTCGGATTAGCTTTCATCAAGGCTTCAGTTTTGAAGTCTACGCGGTTAATCGCATCGACTTGACCCGTCATGATCGCGTTTTGGCGTGCTGATGAATCGTTGATTGCAATGGCTTCAATTTCTTCAAAGAAACCAGCATCGTCGCCTTTGTAGTGATCCGCAACACGCTTCAATGTGCAACGCACGCCTGGGTCGAAAGTTACGACTGAGTAAAGACCTGTACCGATACCCTTCGCGATGGCTTCTTCTTCGCCACCTGCTGGGTACATCAGGATGTGGTAATCAGAAAGCAGGAACGGGAAGTCAGCGTTGCCGGCTTTAAGCGTGAACTTGACTTCATGGTCGTTGACTTTATCCATTGCTGTAATGGCTTCAACGATTGGCTTGGCAGCAGATTTTGCACCTTCAGCAGTGTGCATTTTTAGAGATGCGATTACGTCATCAGCACCAAATGCTTTACCATTGTGGAATGTTACGCCTTTACGTAGCTTGAAAGTCCAGGTTTTTGCATCCGCAGATGCTTCCCAGCTTTCAGCCAATTCGCCTTTTAGCGAGCCGTCTGCAGCAACCTCAGTTAGGCAGTCAAATACAGCACCATGACCAAGCATGATCATGAATGAGTCAGAGTGCGTACGACCATCCCAGCTGTCTGATGTGTTAGCGCCAGCAAGACCAAGGCGGAGTTTACCACCCTTTTTTGCAGCTTTTGCCGGTATTGCAGTCATGGCAGTAGCAGCAGCAGCTGCAGCACCTGTCTTCAATACGCTACGGCGATCTAGATTAAAATTCATGTTTTCTCTCTCCTAAGTTAAAGTTTGCGGGGTTTCCCGTCATTATTATTGCGCCACCCCTCCAAGCATGGCGAAATTCCTATATCTTGCTGCTGGCAGCGTCTCCAATGTTATCAACACCGCGCTCTTCTAGCAACTGGTCGAGCCAATCTGGATCCATTTCAGGCACCGAACTCAGCAACAAATCAGTATAAGCATGATGTGGTGGCTTAAACATGACGTCTTTTGGCCCAGCCTCAACAACACGCCCTTCTTTCATGACAACCACTTCATCGGCAATCGATTTAACGGTCGCAAGGTCGTGCGTGATAAACATGTAAGCAAGATTGAACTCATCTTGCAGCTTCGCGAGCGTTCGCAAGATGCCTTCCGCCACAAGCTGGTCGAGCGCAGAAGTCACTTCATCGCAAATGATAAATTTAGGTTCGGCAGCAAGTGCACGCCCAATACCGATGCGTTGTTTTTGGCCACCTGATAGTTCCGACGGCAGACGGTCAATATATTGATTAGGCTCAAGTTCAAGAATGTTGAGCAGATCCTCGACCCGCTTTCGCTTGGCTGTGCCTGTGAGCCCCATATAGAACTCAACTGGACGACCAATAATCTCGCCAATTGTCTTGCGAGGATTAAGAGCCGTGTCCGCCATTTGATAAATCATTTGCGCTTGTCGCAACTGGTCTTTGTCGCGCTGGCGGTAATCAGCGGGCAGTTCAACACCATCAAATTCAACGGTTCCTTCCAGCGGCGGCAAGAGACCCGTGATACAACGTGCCGTTGTGGACTTACCTGAACCAGACTCACCCACCACTGCAACAGTACGCCCTGCATGTATATCAAAGCTGACATCGTGCAGAACCTTGATTGCTCCACCACCATAGGCAGCCGTTACATTCTTGATACTGACGACAGGCGTTTCATCGGCTTTGGCCATAGGCTTTTGCTTGCGTTCAAAGCTGCGAACAGCCCATAGAGATTTTGTATAATCCTCTTTTGGACTTGAAAGCATGGTGCGGGTATCAGCCTCTTCTATTTCATCGCCTTTGAGAAGCACTTTAATCTTATCCGCCATTTGAGCCACAACGGCCAAATCATGTGTGATGTAAATTGCAGCGGTATTAAACTGTTCAACGATATCGCGAATAGAGGCCAGGACTTCAATTTGTGTCGTCACATCCAAAGCTGTTGTAGGCTCGTCAAAGATAATAAGATCAGGGCGACATGCCATCGCCATCGCTGTCATGGCACGTTGCAGCTGACCGCCTGAAACCTGGTGGGGATAACGAAATCCGATATTCTCAGGGTCCGGCAATCGAAGCTTGCGATATAGCTCAACTCCGTCAGCCTCACTCTCATCAGCAGAAAACACATTGTGCTGAACAGGGCCTTCTGTGTGTTGTTCCATCAAACGATGCGCAGGATTAAAACTTGCTGCAGCAGATTGCGCCACGTAGGCGATGCGCTTGCCGAGTAGGCCTCGTTTTGTAGCAGCATCAGCATTCACCAGATCAATGCCGTCAAACTCAATACTGCCATCGGAGATACGACAACCATCGCGGGTGAACCCCATGGCTGCCAGTCCGATTGTGGATTTACCAGCACCTGATTCACCGATTAGCCCTAGCACTTCACCCTTGTGCAGATCCAGATCAATACCGTTTACGATTTGGTTCCAGGTTTCGTCAGAACGGCCTTCAATTTTAAGGCCACGAATTTTTAAAAGGAGTTCTTGTTCGCTCATACTCTACTCCTTCAAGCCTGATGTTTTTTGAAGCATCCAGTCAACCACGAAGTTGACGCCTACAGTCAGAAGCGCAATTGCTCCAGCCGCCATCAGCGGAAGCGCTGCAGTAAGCGGGCTAAACTGAGCGAAGTTGATGAAGGCCGCAAGGTCTTTCACCATGGTACCCCAGTCAGCCAAAGGCGGTTGAATGCCTATTCCAAGGAAACTCAACGACGCAATGGTCAGGAACACGAAACAGAAGCGTAAACCAAATTCGGCCAAGAGAGGCGCGAAAGCATTTGGTAGTATTTCTTTGAAAACGAGATAGCTCAAGGTTTCGCCACGCAATTTGGCCGCCTCGATGTAATCCATCACCACGATGTTAAGTCCCACCGCACGTGACAGACGATAAACGCGCGTACTGTCCAGAACTGCGATGATCAGCACCATGTAGACGGTCACCAGAAAACCGTTTGAGCCAGCCCATGCAGTTGCAATCGTCATCAGAAGTAATGCAAAGATCAATTGCGGAATAGCCATCAGCGCATCGACGATGCGAGACGTCAATTGATCAATCCAGCCGCCTTTGATAGCAGCCAAGAAGCCCATCGATGTCCCGATTAAAAATGCAATACAGGTGGTAATAAAAGCAATGCCAACTGTGTTTTGTGCACCATAAATGATCCTAGACAAGATATCACGACCGATTTGGTCTGTGCCGAGTTTATGAGCAGGATCCCCACCCGTTGCAGGATCACCGCCTGGAAGCAGGTTTGCTCTCGCAAAAACTTCCTCTTGCCCATAGGGCGCAATAAAGCCTGCAAAAATCGAAGTGATTGCATAGACAATAATGACCAGAATACCAAAAGCAGCAGTCAGCGGCATTTGGCGGAAGAGTTTTTTGGAACCTTCTGTGCCAATATTTCTTCCCAAGAGACGGAATAAAAATGCGCAGATTGCAAAGAATACGAAACCATTCACAGCCCAGACAAAGAACGGTGTCGGTGCGATAAAGTAAAAATAGATCACAACCGCAATTGCAAAGACCCCAACAGCCAAACCAACGCTTGCCAGATAGGGCATGTCACGGAAATAAATATTTGCAGCCTTAGAGGGCAAATTAATCGCTTGCCCAATCGCCCGGATGACCCATCCGCCTGCGAGCAATCCGACAATTATTCCAATTATCCAAAGTAAAACACTCATCTCTTCACTCCCTACTTAGGATGCCGCAAGCGCGGGTTGGTTAGTATGGAGGCGATATCAGCCGTTAAATTTAGCAAAATGTAAGTGGCAGCAAAAACAAGACAACACGCTTGCACAATCGGAATGTCACGTATTTTCACGCTATCCACGAAGAGCTGGCCGATGCCTGGATAAACAAACACGGTTTCCACAACCACAACACCCGTAATCAGGAATGCCAGGTTAAGAGCAATCACGTTGATGATTGGCGCAAGCGCATTTGGCAGTGCATGTTTCACAATAACCCGCATAGGGCTCAGACCTTTAAGACGCGCCATTTCAATATAAGGGCTTGCCAGCAAGTTAATGATCGAGGCACGTGTCATACGCATCATTTGCGCTGTGACGGCCAAGGTGAGGGTTAGCGCTGGCAACATGGTTGCGTTAAGGCGCTCCCAAAATGTTAATCCATCATATACGTTTGAGACCGCTGGGAAGACAGGATTGATGACTGCAAGTGCCAAAATCAAAATATACGCCAAGAAAAACTCAGGTGACGAAATCGCCGAAAGCGTTGATACGTTCACAAAACGATCATAAGCAGAGTTTCTGTAAAGAGCTGCCAAAATGCCAAGTGTTAAAGAGAGCGGAATTGAGATAATAGCCGCAACACTTGCCAGGAAAAGCGTATTTGCAAA
>CALFBU010000178.1 GCA_937951455.1 uncultured Rhizobiaceae group bacterium | reverse complement strand
GCTGGCACCATGCCCGGCAAACCCATGCCAAATGGCGAAGCAGGCCCGAACCTTTATTGCGCAGTGATCGTAAAAACCGTCGACGAGCGCACACGTTCAAAGACGGGTATCAATGAGTTGCTGCGGGATTAAACCACTTCCCAATGTAGCGGATACATTGGGTCAAAGACTGTTACATCACCAACGCCAGTTTTTATCTTCTCAGGATATGAAACTGGCGTATCTTGTTTTTGGAGTGTGATGGTCTCGCTGTTAGGCTCCAGTCCATAAAAGGCTGGGCCGTTAAGCGAGGCAAAGTTTTCAAGTTTGTCTAACGCGCCTTCTTCTTCAAAGACATGTGCCAGACAAGACATTGTGTTGATGGATGTAAAACACCCCGCACAGCCGCATGGCTGAAGTTTGAGCGGGTCAGTGTGTGGCGCTGAATCTGTTCCCAAGAAAAACGTCTTGTCGCCAGAGGTTGCGGCTTCCCGCAATGCCAAGCGATGCTCTTCGCGCTTTGCTACTGGCAAGCAGTAGTAATGCGGGCGAATGCCACCTGCGAGAATTGCGTTGCGATTGATGATGAGGTGGTGAGTCGTAATCGTAGCGCCAAGATTATCACCACCCGAAAGCGCATAGTCTACGCCTTGTTTGGTTGTGACATGCTCCATTACGACGCGCAGTTCCGGAACGCGCTTTCGAAGTGGATCAAGCACGGTTTCTATGAAAACGGCTTCCCGGTCGAAGATATCAATATCTGCACTGGTCACTTCCCCATGCACACAAAGCGGCATACCGATCTCGGCCATTTTCTCAAGTGTGGGAATAACCCTTTCAAAATTGGTAACGCCACTGTCTGAATTTGTCGTTGCACCTGCTGGATATAATTTGAGTGCTGTAATTAAACCAGAAGCGTGGCCTGCCTCGACGTCTTTAGGGTCTGTATTCTCGGTCAGGTAAAGCGTCATCAACGGCGTGAAATCCATGCCGTCTGGCAGTGCTTTCATAATGCGCTCGCGATAAGCCGTTGCATCTTGCGTTGTCACAACGGGCGGCACCAGATTTGGCATGATGATGGCTCTGGCAAAGTCTTTTGCAGAATGTTCAATCACCCCTTCCAACATCGCACCATCGCGCAAATGCAAGTGCCAGTCGTCCGGGCGTTTAATTGTGAGTGAGGTCATGTGCAAAATCCTGAAAATACGTTATGTCTTTTGTATCGTTACTGCGTTTCTTTTTCAAACCCAATGAAGGAACTACCCACATGACAAATAAAATAGAAACCGTAGAGCAATTGGAAGCGCTTTATGGCGAACCGGGACAGGCTTCGCTCGTCAAAGAAGTCGCAGAAATTATTCCGCAGTATCGCGCATTCATTGAGCGCTCACCCTTTTGTTCTTTGGCCACCTCAGGTCCTGAAGGTTTGGACTGTAGCCCGCGCGGCGATGTGTCAGGCTTCGTTCGTATTCATGATGAGCGCACCTTGATGATGCCTGATCGCCGTGGGAATAACCGTTGCGACTCGCTGAAGAATATTGTTCGTGATCCAAAAATAGCGCTCTGCTTTTTAATCCCCGGATCCCGTACAAGTCTTCGGGTGAATGGCGAAGCTTATTTGTCAATTGATCCTGATCTGAAAGCGAGCTTTACAGAACAGGGTCAAGAACCGCGAAGCGTTATTGTGATCAATACGAAAGCGATTTACTTCCAGTGCGGTCGCGCAATCATCCGCTCCAAACTCTGGGAACAAGATGCGCAAGTTGACCCCGCTACCCTCCCCACCCCCGGAGAGGTTTTAGCCTATCTTTCTGATAACGAAGTGGGCGGGCAGAAGTACGATGATGAATGGGAAGAACGCGCCAATAAAACCATGTGGTAAAAACTGATTGCCTTTCATCCCAATAAGCCTAAAGACTTGCCTATGAGTTTCTTTCTTCAAACCCTGTCTGAAATTTTCAAAGCTTTTGTTCTCTTTGTAAAAGGGGACGAAGCTGCCAATGAGCATCTGCACATTTCAGAAGCCCATTGGTTACTATCCTGGCTCATGGTGATTGCCAGTGTGTTGATCTATTCAGCCTATTTGCCCAGTGCGTTTATGAGTGACCTTACGCAGCAAATCTTGCCCGAAAATACGCGCTATTCCGACTTCAGGTCTGCCAATCTGCTGTCTTTTGTTTTCGTGTTTGTGACGGGCTATCACATCGTTTATCTCTTGGCCAAGCCGCTTGAATATGAAGGCAGTGTGAGGCGTTATATTATCGCGCAAAACTGGATTTTGCTCATCAGCATCCTGTTTACCTTGCCCATTTCGCTGAGCATCGCATCGGGAGAAAGCCCCTTTGTCAGTCTCTTTATTTTTTCGTTCTTGTTTCTGCTGTTCTTTGCCTATCGCTCCATCAAAATCACACTTGGCATCAACGGCGTAAAAGCGTTCATGATTTTGCTGGTCTTGGTCGTGTTTGAACTGACAGCAGACGGAATGATTGACGATTGGTACGGACTAAAACAAGCTGTGGTTTCTAATAACCCACCTTCATGAAATATAGTCCATAAGGCACTGCAACAGGCCCACATCTTGTGCGGTCTTTTGCATGTAGGGCGTCGACCAAATCCTGCTTTGACCATTTGCCATCGCCGACCAGTCTGAGCGTGCCCGCAAAGGATCTTATCTGATTGTGCAGAAAGGCGCGGGCTTCTGCGATGATTTCGATTTCCGTTTCACTAACGCGATTGACATCGAGTTTGTCCAGCGTGCGGATGGGCGATTTTGCCTGACAATCGGTTGAGCGAAAGGTTGTGAAATCATGTTCCCCAACCAGCACTTGGGCAGCCTCATGCATGGCGTCCACATCAAGCGGGAAACGTACCCATAAGGCTCGCTCCAAATCCACTGTTAGCGGTGCACGGCGGTTGATGATGCGATATTTATACGAACGATATTTGGCAGAAAATCTGGCGTCAAAATCATCGACCGCTTCTTCTGCCTGCAAAACGGAAATCGGATGCCCTTCGAGTTTCAACAACCCGTTGGTTGCTTCCATGATTTTATAAGGCTGCCATGTTTTTTCAAAATCAACATGAATGACCTGACCACGCGCGTGAACACCTGCATCCGTTCGCCCTGCGCCAAAAACCAGCACTTCATGTTGTGCAAACTGGCTCATGGCTTTTTCGATTGCAGCTTGAACCGTCGGCAAGCCTTCCTGCTTTTGCCAGCCTTTATAAGGCATTCCATCATATTCTATGGTAATTTTATAGCGTGGCATTATAATTAACTGAAAGTAAGGAGCTTGAATTGAAAGAAAACATTGAACGTTTCATAAACCTTGAAACAAAAGTATCTATATTTACTGCTATAATTATGGCATTTACTGGCAT
>CALFBU010000177.1 GCA_937951455.1 uncultured Rhizobiaceae group bacterium | reverse complement strand
GTTGCCAGGTGCCTTCGAACCCCGCCCTACAGTGCGAACCGTAGGGAGTTTAGTGTGAAACTGTCGAACCGCAATTAAGCAGCTAGACGAGCTTCCGCATAGTTGTCATTTGCAACTAGAAATTTAGCCCGATAACGGCGGAACAATGCCGAACGAAAACACAGTCTTTACACCCTCGTCGATCCTATTTCGCCCCCATCAAAAGCCATTCTGGAACATGAGTTCTTTTGGCGGAATGGTTTATGGTGGAGGCGCCGGGTACCGCCCCCGGGTCCGAATGGTTTATTTCACAGGCAATTTATCGTCATAGCTGGTAAACCAGCATTTTTAATATAGGTTATATATTGGAGAATTCAAAGTTTTATTGTCAAAATGCCTTCGCTTTAGCTCTGTTTGTTCTTGATTTTTGCGTGACCTTGCAAAATTAATTTGTTAGTTTTTCATCAACCGTATTATTTTGAATTTTATAGAGCCAATATTTTGCGGTTTTGATAGGCTTTATGGAGGACTTTTTATGAGTGATTATTTAGCAGATGTTCAACGTTATGATGCTGGTGCAGATGCAGACGTTGTTGCAAAAATTGTTAAGCACCTTGGCATTGCATTACAAAGCAAAGATGCGTCCCTGGTTTCATGTTCGGATAAATCTGAGTTGGATCGTGTTCGCGAAAAGTGGTGCATGAAGAAGTTGGGTCACACGGATGAAGCAAAATGTGATGAAGTAATTGCTTCTGTTTGTGAAACCATGTCAGGTGATCGCAATAAGCAGCGCGTAACCTTTTATTATCTCGTTGCTCATAAGACGGGTCAGCTTGGCGAACTCTAAGATCGTTTGATTTGTCTCGAAATCCCCGTTCACTTACGGGGATTTTTTTTGGTTATTTCAAAATCGTGTTCACATTTTTAATGTGATTTCCTTTTGTATTATGTAAAGTAAATCAACTTATTTATTGATGTTCTCTCAGGATTAAAAAACATGTTTCCACTTTCAAGTTTAATGAAGTCTTTCATTCAAAAAGGCTCGCTGACGGTTATTGATGTTGATGATAAACGTCATGTTTTCTCTGGAAAGCCTGGCTTGGAAGTCGTTATGAAGCTTCATGATAAAAAGCTTTACCGTTCACTGGTCACCAATTCGGAACTGGCAGCAGGTGAGGCTTATATGGACGGTACCATGACCTTTGAAGAAGGGTCTACGCTTCGTGATTTTCTGCAATTGTTTTCGCACAACCGTTTGTCCTTGGCAGCACATCCAGCACAAAAAGTTATTCGTGCATTCAATATGAAGTTTCGCAAGAAACAGCAGTCCAATCGTAAAGGGCAGGCGCAGCAGAATGTTTCGCACCATTATGATTTGGGTAATGAGTTTTATAAGCTGTTTCTGGACAAGAACATGCTTTATTCATGTGCATACTTTCGTGAGGAAGATGAAACACTTGAAGATGCCCAACGCAACAAGCTTCGCCTGCTGGCGTCCAAGCTGGATTTAAAACCGGGTCAAAAGGTTCTTGATATTGGTTGCGGGTGGGGCGATCTGGCACTTTATCTGGCAGCCCTCAAGGATGTTAACGTCGTTGGTGTAACGCTGTCTACCGAACAGCAGAAACTCGCCTCTGAGCGTGCTCAAAAAATGGGTCTTTCTGATAAAGTCGAGTTTAGACTGCAAGATTACCGCGAAGTGCCGGAAAAGTTTGATCGCATCGTCTCTGTTGGCATGTTCGAGCACGTTGGGGTGACTCACTATGATGAGTTTTTCAAAAAGCTGAATGACCTCATGCCAGACGATGGTTTGGCCGTAATTCACTCCATAGGTCATATGTCGCCGCCAGGCATGGCGAGTTCCTGGTTGCGTAAATACATTTTCCCGGGTGCATATTCGCCAGCGCTATCAGAAGTTTTTGAGGTGATTGAGCAAAACCATCTGTGGTGTACGGATCTTGAAATGCTTCGCGTTCATTATGCAACCACGCTGCTTCATTGGGTTGAGCGATTTGAGAAAAACCGCGATAAGGTTGTAGAGATGTATGATGAACGTTTTGCGCGCATGTGGGAGTTTTATTTGATCTCCTGTGAACTCATGTTCCGCACTGGTTCGCAGCATGTGTTTCATATGCAGTTATCTCGCAGCAGAACGGGCGCGCCGATCGTGCGCGATTATATCACGGATACGCAGCGTGAACTTGAGAAGCTTGAAAAGAAACTGAAACTGGAGCTTTAGAATTTGAAGAACCTGGCGCTATTCGCAATCTGTTTGAGTGTTAGCGCCGTTTTTCTTTTCATGCCTGCTCGATCCGATGCGCAAGGTCGAGCTTGTGATTTGGCGCTGGTTCTGGCCATGGATGCTTCTTCCAGTGTCAATGAAAAAGAATATGATCTGCAACTAAAGGGCATGGCAGCAGCGCTGCTTGATACGGAAGTGACAGAAGCGATTCTGTCACTGGGTGGCATGTATATGGCTGCTTTTGAGTGGAATGGCAGAACCAATCAGAAAATGCTTTTTAATTGGTCGCAGCTTAACACAGAAGCAGATATTTTTGCCTTGGCGCAAGCGCTTGCGACCCACAAACGAAATTCAGTAAGATCCCCCACAGCGCTTGGCTCCGCACTTGGCTTTGCCCATCGTTTGTTTCCCGCTTTGCCAGTGCCTTGCATCCGACAGGTAATCGATGTTTCGGGCGATGGTTTGAATAATGAAGGTATAACGCCTGAAAAGGTTTATGCGCTTTGGGATTTTTCCAAAATTACCGTCAACGGTCTAGCCATCAAGGGAACGGATCCCCTGCATGATAATATTCATCAGGACATAGAAGATTATTACCGACAAAAAGTCTTGAAGGGAAATGCATCTTTTTTAGTGGTCGCAGAAAACTTCGAGAGCTTTGAAGAAGCGATGAAGAAAAAGCTTCTAAAAGAGATCGTCCCAGGTGCCGTAGGCGCTCTGCAATAAGGTTTTAGCGCAGTTGTTTTGTGCTTTTGGAAACAAATAACAAGGCTGCTGCCAATGCAGGAAATAACGGATTAGACTTTTTACGTTGCATGATATGCCTCATTCGGTAATCTACAATTCTACCAACTCAAACCATGGGTTAACATGGTTAATCGAAGCTTAACTTAATTTATAAAATTGCAGGAATATTCTTATGTCTTCTCAACAGGAAAAAGCAAAACTCTTTCAGTCACTTCATGTGAAGGGCGATCCGGTAGTTTTGTATAACATATGGGACGCAGGCAGCGCGAAGACGGTAGAAGAAGCCGGCGCAAAAGCATTAGCGACAGGAAGCTGGCCCGTCGCAGTGGCTCAAGGCTATGGGGATGGTCACAAAATACCCATGGAAGATGCCATTGCCAATGTAAGCCGCATTGTGGATGGTACGGATTTGCCTGTCACGCTGGATTTTGAGGGGGCTTATAGTATTGATGAAGCTTGCATTAAGGCAAATATAACCACAGCACTGGATGCTGGCGTGATCGGATTTAATTTTGAGGATCAGGTTGTTGGCGGTGAGGGGCTGCATGATATTATGGTCCAGGCAAAGCGCGTTGGGGCTGTGCGTTCTGCCATCGATGCCAGCGGTGTTGATGCCTATTTGAATGCCAGAACAGATCTGTTTTTAAAAACCAATCCAAAAGATCACGATGATACGATGTTAGCTGAGGTGATTGACCGTGCGAAAGCCTATGAGATTGCAGGTGCTAGCGGTTTCTTCGCCCCAGCTTTGTTAGATGAGGCGCTTATCGGCAAGTTATGTGAAGCGATTAATTTGCCCGTTAACATCATCGCCATTCCGGGATGCCCACCAAAGGCAAGGTTGGCGGAGCTTGGCGTTGCGCGTATCAGTTATGGCCCCGTTCCATATCGCCAGATGATGAAGGCCTTGGGCGAAGCAGCAAAAGAAGCTTTTGCCTGAACGTGTGGATTGCGCGTCAAGAGCGTTACATTTTGTTTGATATGCTTTAAGTTTAACGTTCAGAATCAGCTGGAAATTTTTGATGCAGACTTATCTTGATCTCATGTCCCATGTGCTTGAAAACGGAACCGACCGTGGCGACCGCACGGGTACGGGCACGCGTTCGGTTTTCGGTTATCAGATGCGGTTTGATCTGAGTAAAGGGTTTCCGGTCACCACAACAAAGAAATTGCATTTGCGCTCAATCATAATTGAACTTCTATGGTTCTTGCGTGGTGAGACGAACATCAAATGGCTTAAGGAAAATGGCGTCTCTATTTGGGATGAGTGGGCAGATGAAAATGGTGAGCTTGGCCCCGTCTATGGCTATCAGTGGCGTTCATGGCCAACGCCCGATGGTGGCAGCATTGATCAGATTAAAGGCTTGATCAAAAGCCTCAAGGAAAATCCTAATTCACGGCGTCATATTGTCAGCGCCTGGAACCCGGCTCTAGTTGATGATATGGCACTGCCGCCTTGTCATACGATGTTTCAGTTTTACGTGGCGGACGGAAAGCTGTCCTGTCAGCTTTATCAACGGTCTGCGGATATCTTTTTGGGCGTTCCGTTCAACATCGCCTCTTATGCGTTGCTCACCATGATGCTGGCGCAGGTTTGTGATTTGGAAGTGGGCGACTTCGTACATACCTTTGGCGATGCGCATTTGTATCACAATCATTTTGAGCAAGCGAAAGAGCAGCTATCCAGAACACCGCTTGAGCTGCCGACCATGAAAATTAACCCGGATGTGAAAGACCTCTTTGCGTTTAAGTTTGAAGACTTCACACTCGAAGGCTATGAAGCGCATCCAAACATAAAGGCTCCGATTGCGGTATGACTGACCTGACCATTTGCCACGTTGTTGCGATAGCCAAAAATAATGTCATCGGCATGGATGGTGATATGCCGTGGAAACTTTCAACCGATCTCAAGCGTTTCAAACGTGATACGATGGGCAAGCCCATTATCATGGGGCGCAAGACTTTTAAAAGTATCGGTAGAGCGCTCCCCGGGCGTTTGAATATTGTTATTTCGAGGTCTGAATTTGTTGCAGATGATATTGTTCATGCAAACAGCATTGAGGCTGCGCTATTTTTGGCAGAAGGCTGGGCCAAGGAAAATGGCGCAGAAGAAATATGCGTGATTGGTGGTGGCCAGATTTATGCTGCAACGCTGCCGATGGCAAACAAGCTTTATGTTACCCACGTCATGGCTGAACCAGAAGGCGATACGGTATATCCCGCTATTCAAGACGCGCAATGGAGACCCGTTGAACGTGAAGAAGTGCCAATTGGTGAAAAAGACACGGCAGAAACGCTCTATATCGTTTATGAGCGTGTTTAAATCCTGATTCCGATAACCCTTATAAAATTTTGATTTTATTGAAATTTTTGTGAGATTGATGAAATAACTTAACTCTTATGACGAATAGCGACTGCGCCTCATTGAAAGCAGTGGCTGACATACCTATAAACAGTACAGAACAATTTTTCCCGGTTGATAAAGGATTTTACATGCCTTGGAGTAATCAAAGTGGTGGAGGCGGCGGCCCTTGGGGCGGCGGCGGAAACAATGGTAATAACAATGGTGGTGACCGTGGCCCATGGGGTAGCGGTGATGGCGGCAAGAAGCGTCCATCTAATAATGGTGGCGGTCAGGGCGGTGGACAGCCACCGGATCTTGAAGACATCATTCGCCAAGGACAAGACAAGCTAAAGAAAGCCATGCCAGGTGGTGGTGGCTTTAATGCTGCTACTGGTCTTATCGGCGTCGTGGTTCTTGCAGGTCTTTATTTGACCCAGGCCTTCTACACCATCCAGGAAGACCAGTTAGGCGTGGAGCTTCGTTTTGGTAAGCCAAAACAGGAAGTGTCTGCTGCGGGTCTTCATTTTCATCTTTGGCCGATCGAAACCTACGAAATCGTTCAAACTAGTGAGAAGCAGATCAATGTGGGTGGTACAGGTCGTAGTGCAACATCCGGTTTGATGCTTTCTGGTGACCAAAACATCGTTGATGTGACTTTCTCGGTTCTATATCAGGTGGTTTCGCCAAACGATTATCTCTTTAATGTCAGCGACCCTGAAGGCATGGTTCGTCAAGTTGCTGAAAGTGCGATGCGCGAAGTTGTTGGCAAACGTCCAGCTGATGATGCTCTTCGTAATGATCGTGATGGTATTGCGGAAGAAGTTCGCTCAATCACGCAATCTACACTTGAGAGTTACGGAACCGGTATTCAGGTCAATGGCTTGAAGCTCGAAGATGTTGCGCCGCCGCGTGAAGTGGCTGACTCATTTGACGAGGTTCAGCGTGCTGAACAAAATGAAGACCAGTTCATCGAAGAGGCAAACCGCTATTCAAACAGGGTTTTGGGTGCTGCACGTGGTGAAGCTGCTCAAATTCTTGAAGATGCAGCTGCTTATAAAAGCCGCGTAGTTGAAGAGGCAAAGGGTGAAGCGCAACGCTTTATCTCAGTTTATGATGAATATGCAAAAGCCCCAGAAGTAACGCGAAAGCGTCTTTTCCTCGAAACCATGGAAAAAGTATTGGGTGATGCAAACAAGGTGATTGTTGAGCAAGGTCAGGGCCAAGGCGTTGTGCCATACCTGCCTCTGCCAGAAATTAACAATCGTCGAACACCCGCGCCTGCAACGACAACACAGGGAGCTAACTAATGGCTAATCGTGCCCCTTTTTTCCTGGTGATATTTGCACTGGGAGCATACATTCTACTTAATTCACTCTTCGTTCTTAACGAACGTGAGCAGGCAATCGTTCTACGCTTTGGTGAAATCCAAAGAGTGGAAACGGAACCGGGTCTTTATTTCAAAGCACCGCTTTCATTTGCGGGTCTTGATAACGTTCAAATCATCGAAGATCGTCTTTTGAGATTTGACTTGGATGACATGCGTGTTCAGGTCTCTGATGGTAAGTTTTATGAAGTGGATGCGTTTCTGACGTATCGCATTTCAGATGCTACACGTTTCCGCCAGCAGGTTTCAGGCAGCATTCAACTGGCAGAGCAGCGATTGCGAACCCGTTTTGACTCCGCTCTTCGTGGTGTCTACTCATTGCGCGGCTTTGAATCAGCCCTGTCAGAAGAGCGTCAGGAAATGATGCGAGAAGTCCGCAACCAATTGCGTCCTGATGCAACATCGCTTGGTTTGACCATTGATGATGTTCGTATTCGTCGTACGGATTTAACGGCGGAAGTATCCGACCAAACATTCGCCCGAATGAATGCGGAACGTCTTGCGGTTGCTGAAAGACTTCGTGCAAGAGGTCAGGAAGCGGCCCGTCGTATCCGTGCTCGTGCAGATCGTCAGGTCATTGAGATCAAGGCGGAAGCACAACGTGATGGTGAAATTCTTCGTGGTGAGGGTGAAGGTGAACGCAACGGCATATTTGCTGATGCTTTTGGCCGTGACCCTGAATTCTTTGAATTTTACCGTTCAATGAGTGCTTACAGTGAAGCACTTAAAGAAGGTGGTACGACCATGGTTCTTTCACCGGACTCCGAATTTTTCCGGTTCTTCCAAAACCCATCGGGTGTACCACGTCCAAGTGGTCAATAACCATAAACATATGCAATCAGGTTGGGCATTATGTCTGACCTGATTGTTGCCATCGGATTGGTATTTGTAATCGAAGGCCTGCTGTATGCGGCTTTTCCCAATGCCATCCGCAAAATGGTTCAGGATATTACCAAACTTCCAGACACAAACATTCGCACAATCGGGCTTTTTGCACTCGTAATAGGTGTTGTTATCGTTTGGGCTGTAAGAGGTTAGATACAATTTGCAACCATTTCTCCTTTCATCCCGTATTTTCAATAACTACATTTACAAGACTGCGTGAGATAATGATATTTTTCATACAAAAGTCTGTTTTGGTGGTAACACTGTACTAAATATAAACTGGCACACATAAACGCCTGTATACTAAATGGAGGGTCTTCATGATCTCTGAAACTATCTTAAAATCAGCACGTAAGCTTCCTGTAGCTTTGGCTCTTGCAACTGCGCTTGTTGTTACACCAAGCATCACCACGCCGTCTGCAAGCTATGTTCAAGCACAAGGGCCTGCTTCTGTTGCTGATTTGGCAGAAGGATTGATGTCTGCCGTTGTTAACATTTCAACGGCGCAAAAAGTGGCTGATCGCGGAAACCGTGGCAACCTTCCTATTCCAAAGGTGCCAGAAGGTTCTCCGTTCCAAGAGTTTTTTGACGACCTTTTCCCGCGCGGTGAAGGCGATAACAATCGCGGTAGTACACCACGCACACGCAATTCACTTGGTTCAGGTTTCGTGCTCGATGCCAGTGGCATCATCATTACCAACAATCACGTGATTGCCGATGCCGACGAAATTACGGTTAATTTCAGCGACGGATCAAAGCTTGAAGCCGAGCTGGTGGGTACGGATCCAAAGACTGATATCGCAGTTCTACGCGTAAAGCCGACAACTGCACTTACAGCCGTGTCATTTGGTGACTCTGATCAAGCGCGTATTGGTGATTGGGTTATGGCGATTGGTAATCCGTTTGGCCTTGGTGGTACGGTAACGCTGGGTATTGTCTCTGCAGTCGGTCGTGACATCAGTTCAGGCCCGTATGATAATTTCATTCAAACGGATGCTTCGATCAACCGTGGTAACTCGGGCGGTCCATTGTTTAATATGAATGGTGAAGTTGTTGGCATTAACACGGCGATTATCTCACCATCGGGTGGATCAATTGGTATCGGTTTTTCAATTCCCGCAAATCTTGCAACGAAGGTTGTGGATCAACTTGTAGAATTTGGTGAAACACGTCGTGGTTGGTTGGGTGTTCAAATCCAAACAGTTACCGACGAAATTGCTGAGAGCCTAGGTCTTGAAGAAGCCTCTGGTGCGCTCGTCAGCGGTGTTGTTAAAGATGGTCCTGCGGAAAAAAGTGGCGTTCTATCAGGCGATATCATTCTTGAATTTGATGGCAAAAAAGTTGACGAAATGCGTGATCTGCCGATCATCGTAGCAGATACGGCCGTTGAAAAAGAAGTGGACGTGTTGGTTCTTCGAAAGGGCGAAAAGCAAACCATTGGCGTAACTCTAGGCCGTCTTGAAGATGGTGAGAAGAAACTCGCTTCACTTTCAACCGGCAAAGCCGAAGAAGAAGAACTTGCAACCAAAAGCCTTCTTGGCATGCAGCTTTCCGAGTTGAACGAGAAAATTCGTGAAGAAGGCAAAATTGGTGATGATATAAAAGGCCTTTTGATAACCGAAGTTGATGGTGGTTCTGCTGCTCAAGACAAGGGTATTCAAAAAGGTGAAATCATCGTCCAGATTGGACAAGAGCCTGTTGTCACTTTGGCTGATGCCGAAAAACAGCTGGCAGACCTGAAAGAGCAGGGACGCAAAAATGCACTTCTCATGGTTGCCTCACCAACCGGTGATATCCGCTTTGTGGTTGTTGGCATTGAATAAGTCTAAATTAGAAGTCAATTTGGAAGAGGGCGGTTTATCCGCCCTTTTTGTTGGGATTTTGTATGGCGTAATATGAATGTCGTTTTAACTCAGGATGCGTATCTGGAACACGGGGATGGTCAAAGTCCTTGGAGGCATCACGTGTCATGCCAATACGCTCCATGACCGCTAAAGATTTCTCATTCGTGTGGACTGCAAATGAAATGATTTCATCAAGCGGCAATGCTTCAAAGCCAAACTCAAGCAAGCAAAAGGCTGCTTCTGTAATGTAGCCTTTGCCCCAATATTGTGGTGCCAGACGCCAACCTATTTCAATGTTCTCATATTCTAATACGGGTTCTGCATTGCAGTGGTGTAATCCACAAAACCCAAGGCATTCGCCAGTTTCTTTGAGTTCAACTGCCGTATAGCCATATCCCAGTTTGGCAACGTCAGCTCTCAACTCATCAAACATGGTGTCAGATTGTTCGCGGGTTCTTCTAAAAGGGAAATATTGCATTACCCGATCATCTGAATTTATCAGATGAAAAAGCTCACGGTCTTCTTCATTCCAGTTACGAATAACTAATCTTTCAGTCTCAAGATAAAAATCAGACATGGTATTCAACGCCCAGTTTTGTTAAACGGCTTTCATGAAACTTGATGAAGACATTATTCTGATTGCTGGCCCCACCGCAAGTGGCAAAACCTCTGCCAGCATCAAGCTTGCGCAGGAAAATGATGCGGTCATACTCAATACAGATTCCATGCAAGTCTATGAAGATTTGCGAATTGTTTCCGCACGCCCTTCGGACGAAGAAATTGCACAAGCGCCCCATCATTTGTTTGGTCATCGCAGTGGTGCAGAGGCTTATTCAGTGGCGCATTGGCTTGAGGATGTTAGAGCGTTGTTTCAAAAATTTTCAATCCAAAGCCGCAAGATGATATTTGTTGGTGGAACGGGGCAATACTTCAATGCGCTTTTGGACGGTATTTCGCCGATGCCCGATATCAAGCCTGAAATTCGCAGCAAAATACGTTCCATGGTGGATGTGCCATCGCAAGAGTTGCATACGATGCTTGATGAAAAGGCGGCCAGGGAATTACGCCCAAGTGACCGCCAGCGCATAACGCGAGCGTTGGAAGTTTATCAAAGCAGTGGAAAATCAATTATAGATTGGCAAGCGGAGAAAGGTGAGGCAATGATTCCCGACAACATTTCTGTCAAAAAGTTTCTCGTCATGCCACCGCGCGCAGACATTCATGAACGTATTAACATGCGATTTGATAAGATGGTAGAAGAAGGCGCGTTGGATGAAATTGAAGCCTTGATGAAAAAGAATCTGGAATCATCTCTACCCGTTATGAAAGCCATAGGCGTTCCTCAACTCGCAGCACATCTGGCTGGTGAATTAAGCATTGAAGAAGCCATCGAAAAAGCCAAGGCGGCAACAAGGCAATACGCCAAACGGCAGAGCACTTGGTTCAATAATTCATTTGATGACCAGTGGAAGATATTTGGTGTCTAATTCTTTGTAGCGCGATATCCACTGAACAATAATAAAAACCAAGCAATCATAAGCGTTATGCCGCCCACGGGTGTCAGATATGTTATGCTTGGAATGTTTAGATAAACAGAGAAATAGATGCTGAAACTAAATAAGACTGTTCCCAGTATAAAAGCCATTGCACTCCACTTGAATGTTTTCAGTTGCGAAAGTGCGCCCGTGTTTAGGAGTGACAACCCAATGGCGACGATTATCACTGCATGGACTTGATTGTACCGTACTGCTGTCATTAAAAAACGGAAGCTTTCTTCTGTCACGGCAGGGCGAAGCGCATGTTCTGAATAGGCGCCGAAGCCAACTGAAATGAGGCCCAAAGCAGCGCCAATCATTAAAATCATGATTTTACCTCACTTTCAGCAGCAATTTGGCAATGGGTTAATCTTTTGAAACGCCAATTTGCAAATCCCTTATAAGCCAAGGTTAGTATTTGGTAGACGACAGGTAAGGAGGCAAGTTTTGATATTATCTTCCAGCGTTTTAGCTGACCCCAAATCAAGATAAACGCATCCAGACCGATATGCATTTGTCCATTTTCATCTTTTGCATGGAGTAATTTTAGACCCTGTGAAAGGCTTATCCCTTCGCGTTTCAAGGCGACGGTTGATTGGGTTATGTCTTCCCATATGAAAATGCCTTCTGGCGCGATTGACTTGTAGTGGTTTATTTCCTTGGAACATAATCCACATTTGCCGTCGTAAAATACTGTTATCATGCGTTTTAATTCTAGCCTGGTTTTTGTTTGCTAAATCTAAGAAGAACATGGTGCTCTTGGTATCGACTTCCAGTTGCAAGTGTCAAAACACGATAGGACAGAAGCGCGCATCTAAAAACTGCCTTTTGGCAATCTGGAAGTGTTATTAGCCATTGACGTATAAAAATCTCGTGTTAATGTTTGCAGGTAATTTTGAAAGAGACATAAAACATGTTGCAAAAAATTGTGGTGGTGATGGTGCGTATACGCGGGATGGTTTTGTAAATCATCGCGAAAGCAGCGTATACGCCGACAACAGCTCCCAAAGGGGGCTTTTTTTATGCCCTAAATCCTGTAAACGAACATAGATAAAAATTTTCGAGAGATACGATGACTAAGAAACAAGAAATGACTGGCGCTGAGATGGTGGTTCAAGCCTTGAAGGATAATGGTGTTGATACGCTGTTTGGTTATCCGGGCGGTGCCGTGCTTCCGATTTATGATGAGATTTTTCAGCAAGAAGAAGTGCATCATGTGCTCGTTCGTCACGAACAAGGTGCAGGCCACGCAGCGGAAGGTTATGCGCGCTCAACCGGCAAGATTGGCTGTTTGTTGGTAACCTCAGGGCCTGGAGCCACCAATGCTGTAACGCCTTTGCAGGATGCTTTGATGGATTCCATCCCGCTTCTTTGTATTACGGGGCAGGTGCCAACGCCGCTGATTGGTTCAGATGCTTTTCAGGAAGCGGATACGGTTGGCATTACGCGTCCATGCACAAAGCATAACTGGTTGGTGCGTTCTGTTGAAGAGTTGCCGCAGATATTGCACGAGGCTTTTCATGTGTCGCAAAATGGTCGTCCTGGTCCGGTTTTGGTCGATATTCCCAAAGATGTTCAATTTGCTACAGGCACTTACTTCCCACCAGAAGAAGCGGACTTGTCCGGTTATGCACCCAAGGTTGCAGGTGACATTGAGCAGATCGAAGCTGCAATTGCCTTGATGGCTACAGCTAAAAACCCGGTTATCTATTCAGGCGGTGGTGTCATTAACTCAGGTGATGAAGCCAGTCGTTTGTTGCGCGAGCTGGTTGAACTTACAGGTTTTCCAATTACGTCTACCTTGATGGGGCTTGGAGCATATCCGGCCAGTGGTGAGAACTGGTTGGGCATGTTGGGCATGCACGGCACATATGAAGCCAATATGGTGATGCACGATTGTGATGTCATGGTTTGCGTAGGTGCGCGTTTTGATGACCGTATTACGGGTCGTCTTGATGCGTTTTCTCCGAACTCAAAGAAAATTCACATTGATATCGACCCATCCTCCATTGGTAAGAATGTTCATGTTGATGTGCCGATCATTGGCGATTGCGAGCATGTTCTTGAGGATATGGTTCGTTTGTGGCGTGCGCTGGATAAAAAACCATTGGCGAAAGATTTAAAACCATGGTGGGATCAGATTGATACCTGGCGGGCACGAAATTCGCTTGGTTACAAGGAAAGCAAAGACGTTATCAT
>CALFBU010000176.1 GCA_937951455.1 uncultured Rhizobiaceae group bacterium | reverse complement strand
TTTTGGTTGGCTATATGCAAGACCGCCAAAACGCTCGTCTTATGGGTGTTGAATCCACAGGCAATGGCCGTCGTCAATCCTACGCCCATCAACCTATGCCACGCATGACTAACACCTATATGAAATCTGGCGAGCATGACCCAAAAGAGATTTTGGAATCCGTCAAAGATGGTATCTACGCAGTGTCTTTTGGTGGTGGTCAGGTGGATATTACCTCAGGCAAATTCGTCTTTGATTGCACGGAAGCCTATGAAATCAAGGATGGCAAAGTTGGTCGACCGCTCAAAGGCGCGAACCTGATCGGCAATGGCCCGGAAGCCATGCAACGCATCGCCATGGTAGGCAATGACATGGCGCTGGACACAGGCATAGGCATGTGCGGCAAACAAGGCCAAAGCGTGCCGGTAGGTGTGGGACAGCCGACTCTGAGAATGAACGCGGTTACTGTTGGAGGGACTGGGGTTTAGGGATAAAGCCTAACCGTCTCCCAAGCATCGCTCAATTTTGATCGATCGAACCTTAATCTATCATGCGTTCTGAACTCACCGTCGTCCCAAAATTCAATTGAAAGCGGCATCATGCGGAAGCCTGACCAATGCGATGGTCTTGGCACGTCTTGTCCTTCGTATTTTGCTTCCAGTGCTTTCATTGCGTCTTCAAATTCTTTGCGGTCTGGCAGAGGCTGGGATTGTTTTGATGCGGAGGAGGCTATTTGCGAGCCGCGCGGGCGGGAATTGAAATATTCGTCGGCTTCTGCATCTCTTACAGGCTCTACTTCACCTCTGATGCGAATTTGTTTACGCAGTGATTTCCAGTGAAAAACGGCAGCCGCTTTTTTTGAAGCTAAGAGTTCTTCACCCTTTTGGCTTTCGAAATTTGTGAAAAAACAAAACCCACGCTCATCAAAGCGACGCATCAAAACGATGCGGACATTGGGCATGCCTTGTGCGTCCACAGAAGCAATGGACATGGCGCTTGGGTCATTTGGTTCTGACGTAACGGCAAGATTTAACCATTCATTAAACAAAACAAACGGATTTTCAGGTGTTTGGTCATTATTTCTTAACCCTGTTGTCTCATCATTCATTAAACAGCCATCCTTAGTTTTGCGTGGGGCACATGTTCATTTATTCTAAAAATACAGTTCGATATCAAAAATCACAACGAACATTTTTGCATATCGGTCAGTCATTTTCACCTTTCAACCACTTAGCCAAGGCAATTGCAATTTCTGCTGCGTGTCTTGCAATGTCAGCTTGTTCGGTCTCATCGACTTTAAATGAAACACCTTCTGAAGATCAGATAATTACGGGCTCGATTACCAAGCCCGTGCAACCAGAAGGCATTGAAACTGCTGATGCAGAAATTATCAAGTCTACAGTTGCTGGATCTGATAGTTCAAACATTCTTGCCTGGCAGAACCCTGAAACAGGCAATAAAGGCACAATCACTGCGATTGATAAGTTCACAGGCAGTCATGGTCAGAAATGCAAGAAGTTCCAGACAACCGTTGATACCTTCATGGGCATCTCACTTTACAACGGAGAGACTTGCGAATTGAAAAAAGGGTTTTGGGTTCTTTCCTGGTTTTTGAAAGACGAAGCGTAAGCCTTCAAGTTTCAACCTACTGAATAAAACCTCTGATTTGCGTATCTGGTGTTATGCTAATCGAATTACCAGAATTCGGAATTAACTGAATTTTATAATCCAGCGTAGACGAAGCAACAACCTTGGGCATAAAGGCTTTACCAATAGCCTGACAAATTTCTTCCTGTTTTAATGTGTAAACTTTTCTCGCTGCTGCCTTTTGCGGATGAAATGGATCCTTGACGGAACCGTTTTTCTTGCGTTTGAAATATTTGTTTTGACCCTGAATTAAGGAAATCGTTTTCTTATCAAGTATCTCCACAAAAGCACATCGATCACCTGCCTTTGAAAAGGCTGCTTTAATGGCCTCTTGCGCTTTAAACCTTTGCGCATTTCTGCGCGGCGTATGAATTGGCAAGGTCGACATGTAAATGCATGGTATATGTGGTGGTGTCTGTTCGATGAATTTGGCAACGTCAATCTCAGCAGACTGTGGGTCTTTTGCCCAGCGCTTTGCGTTATTGCCAAGGATGTTGAAGATCAACAAGTTTGGGTTATATCCAGCGTCAAACATGGCCTGAATGGGTGTTTTACCTGTTTCACAAAAATCATACCCCTTGTGTTCACCTATTTGCACATAAGGAACGCCTTTCTGGCGACCATATCCCCAAATACTGGCATTTACTCCCCAAGTTGGGTCTTTCTTGCAAAGCCTGTCGTAAGCCCAACCGCTTGTGGTTGTCCAGGACTGCAGCGAGCTTGACCGCGCACCAATAAGTGTTGTTCGCATTTTCTGAAGTTCATCAAGCAACATGGTTTGATCAACGGTGCCTTCGCAACGCATTTTGAGGTTATCAAAGAAATCCAGAACGACTTCCCCTGCCCCAAACGAAAGCTGGCTGTCACCAAGCATTAAAATTTCTGGCGATTTGAACTCCTGTGCTGATGTGGGAGAATTACTTGCAACCATTGCCAGACCCAGTAGGCCGGCTTTGATAGCGGTCTTCATCCATAGAGGTTTTGAAATCTTCATACTCTCCCCAACACAAACAGTTTTTTATAGTATTTTCAGCAGGATAGATTGCGCGTTCTTCAATTGGAAACCACATATGCGTGATGAAGTGAATACGGTTAAAATACGTATAATAGATTATGATAGCTGGTTTTACTCTTTAACTTGGTTCAGAAAACCACCATATAAGCCAAAATCATTGTTTTCAGGGTGAACCATGCCAAATCCATATTCCATACTTGGAGTACAAAAGTCTGCGGATGAGAAAGCGATTAAGTCAGCTTTTCGCAAGCTTGCGATGAAATATCATCCCGATCAAAATGCAGACAATAAAAGTGCTCAATCAAAATTTGCCGAAATCAATCAGGCCTATGAAATTCTGGGTGACAAGGAAAAACGCGCGCAATATGACCGCGGTGAAATTGACGATGAAGGCAAGCCAAAATTCGCTGGCTTCCACCCAGGCGGAAATGCGGGCGGCGATCCTTTTGGCGGAGGCAGCCCGTTTGGCCGTGGTGGGCCGCAAGGTGGCAACCCTTTTGGGGGTGGCGCAGAAGATATTTTGAGCGAGATTTTCGGCTCCGCTTTTGGTGGCGATGCGCAAACACAACGCCGTGGCGCAGGTAGCCCGTTTGTTGGCATGGGCGGCGGGCAACAACAAAGACAGGCTGCACCTTCACTTGATCTGGAAATGAAGGCAGGCGTGACCATCGAAGATTCCATGCGCGGCAAGACGACCGTCCGCATGCCTGACGGCAAACAAATTTCTGTTTCCATTCCGCCTGAGGCGGTAGATGGCCAGGTTATCCGCCTCAAGGGTAAGGGAAAATCTGCTCCCGGCCGCCAACCTGGTGCTGCATTGATTACACTTGTGATGAAGTCTCACGCAAAGTTTAGGCGCGACGGTGTCGATTTGCGCACTGAAGTACCAATCCCTTTAAAAACAGCCGTTTTGGGCGGTAAAGTTGGTGTCGAAACTGTGGATGGCAAGCTTTCGCTGAATATTCCATCGGGCACGAGTTCTGATAAGATTTTCAGGCTTAAAGGCAAAGGTCTGCCTAAAAAATCAGGGGGTTTTGGCGATTTGCTTGTGTCCGCTTCGCTGCAATTGCCTGAAGATGATCTGCAACAATTGGTAACCTTCTTTGAGAATATGAAGTCTTAACAAGAATAAAGCCCGCTTGCAGGGATAAAACTCTTATGGCATACCCGACTACAATGAACTGCTGGAATAAAGGGCTGACCGAGGATTAATTTCCACCAGTAGATAAACACTACATTTGGAGAAAATTTAATGAGTGTTACCAGTGGGCTGATGGCTGGAAAACGCGGCATCATTATGGGTGTTGCCAATAATCGTTCTATTGCGTGGGGTATCGCAAAAGCATGCGCCGATGCGGGTGCAGAGATTGCCTTGACCTATCAGGGTGAAGCGCTGAAAAAACGTGTTGCACCACTGGCTGAAGAATTGGGAGCGATCGTTGCTGGCGAATGTGACGTCACAAACCCAGCCTCAATCGACGAAGTTTTTGCCAATGTTGAAAAAGAATGGGGCAAAATTGATTTCCTCGTTCACGGCATCGCATTTTCTGACAAGGACGAACTAACCGGTCGTTACGTGGAAACAACTGCGGAAAACTTCCGCAAAACCATGGATATCTCGGTTTACTCATTCACTGCGGTTGCACAGCGCGCAGAAAAAATCATGAATGACGGCGGCTCAATGGTCACACTGACCTACTACGGCGCAGAAAAAGTCATGCCCCATTATAACGTTATGGGCGTAGCTAAAGCCGCGCTTGAAGCATCCGTTAAATACCTCGCCGTTGATTTGGGCGGCAAAGGCATTCGCGTGAATGCAGTTTCTGCTGGACCCATTAAAACACTGGCTGCATCTGGTATCGGTGACTTCCGTTATATCCTCAAATGGAATGAATATAACTCACCGCTCAAGCGCACGGTTACGATTGATGAAGTGGGTGGATCTACCATGTATCTTCTGTCAGACCTTTCGCGCGGTGTAACTGGTGAAACACATCATGTGGATTCAGGTTATCATGTTGTCGGCATGAAAGCTGTAGACGCCCCTGATATTTCAGTTGTGAAAGAATAAGCAACGTAAAAGTGGCTAGCCCAAAACTATATTATATCCGCCATGGACAAACCGACTGGAACGCAGAGATGCGTTTTCAGGGGCAACGCGACATTCCGCTGAATGATTTTGGTCGCAGTCAGGCAAAACACAATGGTGAAAAGCTTTTTGACAAAATAGGCAAGGCCGAGGGCATAGAATTCATTTCAAGCCCCTTGTCGCGCACGCGCGAAACCATGGAAATCATTCGTTCCGCCATGGGATTGCCAATTGAACAATATAGCATGGATGATCGGCTGATCGAGATCTCCTATGGGGACTTCGAGGGTAAAACAAAACCTGAACTGAAGTCAGCAAACCGCGGACTGTTTTTAAGCCGCAAAGATGACGCCTGGAACTTTCGGCCCAGTAATGGAGAGAGCCAGGCTGATACGCTCATTCGTATCGCGGATTGGTATGGCAGCCTTGAAGATGGTAAAACCTATGTGGTGACTGCCCATGGCGCAGTCGGCCGCGTGCTTCGTTATCATCTGCTTGATTTGGATCAACAAGAGGCTGCAACCTTTGTCTTTCCACAAGATGAAGTCTTTGAAATCACCAAAGGCAGTGAAAACCGTTTTTAGCGACATTCTCGCGCTTTCCCTTTGCAAAACTTTGCTCTAAAAAGCGGATAAGTATTATTGGAAATTATCTATGTCATTTAATTCATTCGGACATTTATTCAGAGTTACCACTTGGGGAGAAAGCCATGGCATAGCGATTGGCTGTGTGGTTGATGGTTGCCCTCCAGGCATTGAATTTACAGTTGCGGAGATTCAAGCCTATCTCGACAAGCGCAAGCCAGGACAATCCAAGTTCACAACACAGCGTAATGAACCTGATGCCGTTGAAGTTTTGTCTGGCGTGATGATGCATGAGACAAATCCTGATGTAATGATTTCAACCGGTACGCCAATCTCCTTGATGATCCGCAACACAGATCAGCGTTCCAAGGATTACGGCGACATCAAAGACCGCTATCGCCCGGGCCACGCGGATTATACCTATGATCTGAAATATGGTGTTCGTGATTACCGTGGTGGTGGACGTTCTTCCGCCCGTGAAACAGCAACCCGCGTTGCAGCAGGTGCACTGGCACGAAAGGTTGTGCCAAGTTTAAACGTTCGCGCTGCCATGGTGCAAATGGGCAAGATGAAAATAAACCGAGACAACTGGGACTGGGAGCAGGTCAATCAAAATGATTTCTTTTGCCCGGACGCAAGCGTGATTGATGAATGGTCAGATTATCTCAACAAAATTCGCAAGGACGGCCTGTCTGTCGGTGCGGTTATTGAAGTGGTTGCGGAAGGTGTACCCGCAGGCATTGGCGCACCGATTTATGCCAAACTCGACACGGACATTGCTTCGCATCTGATGTCGATTAATGCCGTTAAAGGCGT
>CALFBU010000175.1 GCA_937951455.1 uncultured Rhizobiaceae group bacterium | reverse complement strand
CCAACGACGAAGCACAATTTGCAGAACTTGAAACACTCGGCGAACTCACACAAATCGCTTGGGAAAAAGATTGTCAGGTGATGATTGAAGGCCCTGGCCATGTGCCGATGCACAAGATCAAGGCCAACATGGACAAGCAGTTGGAAGCCTGTGGCGAAGCGCCATTCTACACGCTTGGGCCCCTCACAACAGACATTGCACCGGGCTATGACCACATCACTTCCGGCATTGGCGCTGCGATGATCGGCTGGTACGGCACGGCCATGCTTTGTTATGTGACACCCAAAGAGCATCTGGGTCTACCAGACCGCGATGACGTAAAAACCGGCGTGATCACCTACAAGATCGCAGCCCATGCCGCCGACCTTGCAAAAGGTCACCCAGCCGCACAAATCCGCGATGACGCGCTATCACGTGCCCGTTTTGAATTCCGCTGGGAAGATCAGTTCAATCTGGCACTTGATCCGGAAACCGCTCGCGATTTCCACGACCAGACCCTGCCAAAAGAAGCACACAAAGTAGCACACTTCTGCTCCATGTGCGGCCCAAAATTCTGCTCCATGAAAATCTCACAAGACATCAGAACAGAAGCCCAAAAAGAAGGCATGGAAAAAATGAAAGAAAAGTACCGTAAGGGTGGGGATTTATATATGACGCCAGAGGAGGCAGATAAAATCGAACCTGCTGAGTAACGTAAATTGATAATTTAGAGATTATAAACCGCCAGAGATAAATATTTCTGGCGGTTTTTGTTTTCACAAGTTGACAACACCAAGTGGGAAATAAAATATGTTATGCAGCAATATTTCTCTTTGGGAGCAATGGCAAAAAATCGGTTGGCGGTGTATTTGCTGGTGCCTCAATGCGCGTTAATGCAAGTTCCGTGATTTTCAACACCACTTCCTGATACCACATTCCTTGATTGGAAAAACACGCACGTGGAAAGTAACTTGTCTCAGGTGTCATGCCCGGAATTAAATTAGCCTCCATGAAGTATGGAATTCCCAGTGCATCCATTTTAATATCAATTCGCCCAAAATCTTGTACACCTAAAGCAGAAAAAACTTTTCCAGCAAGCTCTGAAACAACAGCCTTTTCAATTTTACTTAAGTTTAAAAGTTTTTCGTTATTACCTGCTTTTTCCTTTGCTCCAAGAATACGATCACCCTTTGTGTTTTCGGACACGATAATTTCCACAGGAGAAATCAGGCGACTATTTCTTGATGGATCATCAAGGATAGCTACTGTAAACTCCCGTCCTGGCAGATACTCCTCAACTAAGGCAGGAGCACCATATATAGAGAATATCTCTTTTATCTTTGCTTCATAGCTTGCGAAGTCATGGACTAAGGAATTCTCATCAATACCATTTCCGTTCGCCGCATCGACAGGCTTGATGAATAAAGGTAGAGGTAATGGCAGATGGCGTTCACTTTTTGTCACATCAGGATGGGCGAAGAAATACTTTGCTGTTGCTAATCCATGATCAAGAACAGTACGCTTTGCTTTTCCTTTGTTAGAGTCGTATTCTAGCGTTGTTCTACTTGAGCCAGTATGAAGAATCCCACATTGAGAAAAGAAATCAGACAACCAAATTTTGGTATCTGAATTTTCGACAGCAAGATATTTTACACATAGGACCACTAAGTCTGGATTAGTATCTGCAATGCCAATTAAATCCTGTTCTGAGGTTACTTCGTTAAAGTTCACATGTGTGTAATGAGTTCGTAAAGTATCACAAATATTTTTACAGGTTTCAATCGATCCAAACCCTGTTTCCTTCATACTTAAAGTTGCAGTTGTAACCACTTCAATTTGCTTATTGATTTTATTTGTTGGAATTTTATCTAACATTTTAAAAGCCTTTGGGTTGGTAATGAATTTTCTGAGAAAATAGGTTGATTGCCCAAATCCTGCTTAAACAAAAAAAGGCGAAGCAATGCTCCGCCGTTTCACTTCAAATAAATTGATGACTTTGTAGTTCTGAGTGCGCAAAGCGCCGATCAAGATATCTCTAAATTGTCGACAGAAAGTTTGCCACTTTTGGAATCAACTTGAGTATCAAATGATACTTTTTGCCCTTCAGAAAGAGTATTTATTCTTGCTCTTTCTAATGCTGTAGCATGAACAAACGCGTCTTTTTCTCCATTATCTGGTTGAATAAAGCCAAAGCCTTTCTCTGTATTATAAAACTTTACTATTCCTGTGTTCATTGAAAATTCCTTCCATAAATGAAATGCACAAATGTTGGCGCACAAAAGTTTGTGTCCATTACTCATTTTTGATTTTGTAGAAGAGCCTGAATAGTGCGCAGCCATCAATGATGAAACGAAGCAGTCAAGAAAATCGGCAAATATCTGTATACTGCACTATACCCTTATTGAGTTTATAGCAAGCTATCATAAACGGTAGGCGCTAACGCAACGTTAGGCTGTCGCACTTAGGTGCTAAAGTTATCCATTAGAAAATAGAAAAATAAGAAATTTCTGAAGCTATCTATCTGCTGTAAAAGGTATACGGTTGCCCTCTATGGAAGAGGTGCATCTCTTTGTATTGCGATTTGTGCTAAGCACCTTCGAGCAGATACTCAAATATAATTCAGATAAAACTATGAAAGCGATATGAAATGATATCATACGAAAAGAAGAATAAAGTGGAGAGCGCTAATGTCTCTAAAAAGCTAATCGCTGATAAGAACGATACCTCTAAAATTAAGGGGCCTACAGTTAAAACAGATGAACTTTCACTAGATAACCCTAAACCTTAAGAAACAAGCAAATAGCAGACCTTGAAGTTTTTAACCTTCAAGGTTACTTGTCCGCATAGCTGTCATTGCAACCTCAAAAATGAACGTCCATATTGGGTCAAACCAGTTATTCACTCACCCTCAAACCCGCCTCACCCCGGTAGGCTTTTCGTATAAATAGGCTATGCGTTCAATTGCCGGCAGGAGTGGTTCTGAGGTTACATCCATGCTGTTGCCATTGGCATGGAGGAGTAGGCCATCGCCTTGGGCGATGCCTACGTGGCCGCGCCAGAAAACAAGATCACCTCTTTGTACGTTTTCGAAGTTTTTGCCCGGCTCGATTTCATTTCCAATAGTGGCGGCTTGCATGTCCGAGTCTCGAAGCACATTTTGACCGCACATGAACATGGCTAGTTTTACCAGCCCTGAGCAATCGATGCCGAAGGCGGTTGTGCCTGCCCAAAGATATGGGGTGCGTAACAGTGCTTCTGCAACTGCCACATAATCTGTTTCGTGTTCATCAATCGGGCGGATGTGTTTGGCGATGACGGCTTCGCCTGTCTCAAGGATATGATAATCTGTTCCGCGTCTTGTTTCGCTGCCCACGACCACAAGTCCTGTCCCCATCGAGCGCATGCCCTTGTGGGGGAATTTCATGTCCGCTTCCGGATACAAAAATGTGCGTGGCACGGACACCAAATGAGTAATCGGGCTGTAATCATATTCAA
>CALFBU010000174.1 GCA_937951455.1 uncultured Rhizobiaceae group bacterium | reverse complement strand
GATTTCCGCTTGATATAATCTGATGCTCTACGCCCTTGAAAGGGATTGTTTCGCCATGATTGAGTTCAACCCGCTTTGGCAATCTTGCAATTCTGGTTGCGGCCCAATTACGATTACGATTTACAAACTCTTCAATTTCATCATCCCCAACATGACCGGGTGTGGTCACTTTTAGCCCATCACCAGCGGGAAATAATCTAAGTGTAAGGCGTTTGGCGCGATCATTTTCAACGACTTTTACAGGCAAAAGCTGACCGTCAATTTCTATCTCGAAATCGCGATCTCGTTTTTGTAGTTGTCTGAAAAATGAAAATGCCATGGCGTAAATTATAAATGATTCTGAACAATTACGAAAACAAAAACGGGGCGCAAGCGCCCCGTTCTTCGACTCAACTCTAAGATAAATTTAGGTATCGATTATATCGCCACCTGACTTTTTGGAACGTGGTGCAGGTTTGCGCTTGCGAGATTTAAGAAACTCGTCGAACTCTTCCTTGTCGCGCGCACGGCGAAGATCTGCTTGATAACGATCGAATTCTGCCATGGTCTCATCAAGCTTTTTACGCTCTTCATCCAGCCTTGCAAGTTCAGTTTCACGCCACTCATCAAATGCAGCATTACCTGATCTTGAATAATGTGTGTCACGGTTTGACGTTGCTGACTTGAAAGTCTCGGCAACCTTGTCGGTTGCGCGGTTTACGTCTTGTTTGAAAACCTCAAGACGGTCGCCCCAAATGATGTAGGCAAGCATAGCCAAACCCAGCGGCCAAGCGATGATAAAACCAAATATCATCATGGCGATTGTTACCGGCGTCCAGGCTGGGCGGATCATAGAATTTGTCATATTTAACCCCTGAAATAATCGGCTTTACCACAATGGTTCAGCCTTAGTTGACCTAAAGGTAGGTATCAAAATGGCTGATTTCAAGGAATTTGGCTAAGATTACCAAATGTTCATAATGCGTTAGCGATTTCATCTATGATGTTTTGTGCCGATTTTTTAGGGTCATCTGCGGCCGTAATCGGTCTGCCAACCACCAAATGTGTTGAACCTGCTTTAATGGCATCTGCTGGTGTCATGACGCGTTTTTGGTCGCCAACCTCAGACCCTGCTGGCCTGATGCCTGGCGTGACAATTGCCATTTTTGGATTGATAATCTCACGGATACCAGCTGATTCCTGAGCAGATGCCACAACACCGCCCATGCCAAGGTCGCTCGCCTGTTGAGCGCGTTTGAGCACAAGTTCTTTTGCCTCATGTGCGTAGCCGGCATTTTTCAGGTCGTCATCATCCATTGAGGTTAAAACCGTGACGCCCAATAAACAAAGGTCTGACCCTTGCGCTGCTTTAACAGCGGCTTTCATGGCATTTGGGTAAGCGTGAAGGGTTGTCATTTGAACCCCCATTTTAACAATGTTCTCGACGCCTTTTTCTATCGTATTATCGATGTCCAACAGCTTCATGTCGAGGAAAACCTGTTTACCCATATCGCGTAATTCACGAATAAAATTCAACCCACCCGAAAACGCCAATTGATGACCTATTTTATAAAAGGATACCGTATCTCCCAAAGTATCCACCATTGCTTCCGCGTCCATAACCGTTGCTACATCAAGCGGAACAATCAGGCGGTCTTTGGGGGTCATGGATCAGACTTTCAAAAGGGCTGCCTTGGTGGCAAGCGATTTACAGGTAGCTGTTAAAAACTGGCTACTACGTTCATCTTTTAATTTGTCATGATCGTCAAATGCATCAAAGCCGTTACCAACAGCTACTTGCTCGCTGACAATCAAGGAACCAAGACGTACCAGAATTTCGCGAAGGTGATACAGCATGGCGATGCCTCCCATGCCACCTGGTGAACAGGCAGCAATCGCACCGACTTTGTCCTTGAAGGGAACAGCTTGTTCCGCAGGTACTCGCGTCATCCAGTCGATGGTGTTTTTCATCAAGGGAGTTAGCGAGCCATTATACTCAGGACACGTTACGAAATATCCGTCATGCTCGCTCATCAGTTTTGCAAGCTTTACAGCGTTTTCTGGAACGCCTTCTTTTTCTTCCAAATCACCATTGTAAATTGGAAGCGGATAATCTTCGAGAGAAATACGCGTTACTTCGCAATCAAGCGCTGAAAGCTCTTTGACTGCTGAATCAAGTAATCGAACGTTAATGGAACCGGATCGTGTTGACCCTGAGAAACACAAAATTTTTGGAGTAGTCATAATTTACCTTTTGGTTTAATCAGCCAGACTGTCTAGGAAACTTTTCATTCTTTTGAAAAAGCCTTCAGATTCAGGATTGTTTTCCTTCGACGAAATCTCTTCAAACTCTTCAAGTAGTTCGCGCTGGCGTTTACTCAAGTTTTGTGGCGTTTCGGTCACCACTTGAATGTATAAATCGCCAAAGTCACTTGAGCGCATGATCGGCATGCCCTTGCCACGCAGTCTGAACTGTTTTCCAGTCTGCGTGCCTTCAGGAACTTTGACCCGTGATTTTGTACTGTCGAGACAGGCAACTTCAAATTGTCCACCCAAGGCAGCAGTTGCCATTGAAATTGGAATTTTGCAGAAAAGATCCGCACCATCGCGTTGGAAGAACTCATGACTTTTGATGCTGAGGAAAATGTAAAGATCACCAGGAGGTCCACCGCGTGCACCAGCTTCACCTTCACCACCCAAACGAATGCGAACGCCGTCTTCAATACCTGCAGGAATATCAACGCTTAAGGTACGTTCCTTGGTGACACGTCCTTGACCATGACAATCGCTGCACGGATCTGAAATAACTTCGCCACGTCCCTGACATTCAGGGCAAGTTCTCTCAACCGAGAAGAAGCCTTGGGAAGCGCGCACACGACCGACACCGCCGCAGGTGTTACAGGTTACAGGTGATGACCCTGGTTTGGCACCCGAACCCGAACAGGTTTCACAGCCAACAGCAGTTGGCACGCTGATTTCAGCAGATTTGCCGTTGAAAGCGTCTTCCAGCGAGACTTCCATGTTATAACGCAAGTCAGCGCCGCGTTCACGGCCACTAGAACGCGCACCGCCACCGCGACGACCGGCACCGCCGCCCATCATTTCACCGAAAATATCTTCGAAGATATCCGAAAAGCCGCCCGCTCCACCGCCAAAGCCGCCGCCGCCTTGCTCAAAGGCAGCATGGCCGTATTGATCGTAGGCCGCGCGTTTTTGTGGGTCTTTTAAAACCTCATAAGCTTCGTTGATTTCCTTGAACTTGGCTTCTGCACCCGCATCGTCAGGATTGCGATCGGGATGATGTTTCATCGCCATTTTGCGAAAAGCGCTTTTCAGCTCTCTTTCGTCAGCGTTTTTTGAAGCACCCAGTAACTCATAATAATCAGCTTTGGACATTGGAGCCGATCCCATCTTTTACAAAAAAGCCTTTGGCGCACAATTATGTGCACGCCAAAGGCATATTGATATGACCGAACTTAAGCAGACTTCTTGTCGTCGTCTTCGTCGATTTCCTCAAAGTCTGCATCAACGACATCTTCGTCTTCACGTGCAGCATCTTTGGCAGCGTCCGCCTCAGCGGCTTCATCTTGTGAAGCTTCATACATCGCCTGACCCAATTTCATGGATGCAGTTGCAAGCACTTCAGTTTTGGCCTTGATTTCTTCGGCGTCCGGATCGTCTTGCTCAACCAGCTCTTTCAAGCCTGAAATTGCAAGTTCGATTTCGTTACGCTCCTCTTCTGAAACCTTGTCACCATATTCTTCCAGTGATTTCTCAGCAGAATGAATTAGTGTCTCAGCCTGGTTCTTGCTTTCAACAGCTTCACGGCGAGCCTTGTCTGCATCAGCGTTAGCTTCAGCGTCCTTGACCATTTGTTCAATCTCGTCATCCGACAAACCGCCAGAGGCCTTGATTGAGATTTGTTGCTCCTTGCCGGTGCCCTTGTCTTTTGCCGAAACGTTTACAATGCCGTTTGCGTCAATGTCGAAAGTCACTTCAATTTGCGGGATACCGCGTGGTGCTGGTGGAATACCGACCAGATCAAACTGACCCAGCATCTTGTTGTCCGCTGCCATTTCACGCTCACCTTGTGAGACACGGATGGTCACAGCATTCTGATTGTCTTCTGCTGTTGAGAAAGTTTGAGACTTGTTCGTCGGAATGGTTGTATTGCGGTCGATCAACCGTGTGAACACACCACCCAGTGTTTCAATGCCCAAAGACAGTGGCGTTACATCCAGAAGCAGAACGTCTTTCACGTCGCCTTGAAGAACACCAGCCTGAATCGCAGCACCCATGGCAACCACTTCATCCGGGTTCACACCTTTATGTGGCTCCTTGCCGAAAAACTCTTTTACAGTTTCCTGTACTTTCGGCATGCGTGTCATACCACCCACAAGAACGACTTCGTCGATCTCGCCAGCTTTCATGCCTGCATCCTTAAGCGCTTCCGCCATTGGCTTGACCGTACGCTTCACCAAATCGGCAACCAAAGATTCAAACTTGGCACGGGTCAATTTCATGGTCATGTGTTTTGGACCAGAAGCATCTGCCGTAATGAATGGCAAGTTGATTTCTGTTTGCGAAGAAGACGACAATTCGATTTTTGCTTTTTCAGCAGCTTCTTTCAAACGCTGTAGCGCCATCTTGTCTGATTTCAGATCAATTGAGTTTTCTTTTTTGAACTCAGATGCAAGATAGTCAACAAGCACCATGTCAAAGTCTTCACCGCCAAGGAATGTATCACCATTGGTGGATTTAACTTCGAATACGCCGTCGCCAATTTCCAGAATGGAAACATCAAATGTACCACCACCAAGGTCATAAACCGCGATGGTTTTACCGTCGTTTTTCTCCATGCCGTATGAAAGGGCAGCAGCGGTTGGTTCGTTGATAATGCGAAGCACTTCAAGACCAGCAATTTTACCCGCGTCTTTAGTTGCCTGACGTTGCGCATCGTTAAAGTAAGCAGGAACTGTGATAACCGCTTGCGTTACTTTTTCACCCAAATAAGCCTCGGCTGTTTCCTTCATTTTTTGAAGGATCATGGCTGAAACTTGCGACGGCGAATATTTTTCACCCTTGGCTTCTACCCATGCATCGCCGTTGTCACCTTTGACGATTTCATAAGGAACCAGCTTTTGGTCTTTTTTGACTGTCTTGTCATCAAAACGACGACCGATCAGACGCTTGACCGCAAATAGTGTATCCGTTGGGTTGGTTACAGCCTGACGTTTTGCCGGCTGACCGACTAGACGTTCGCCATCATCACCAAAAGCAACCATAGATGGTGTTGTGCGTGCACCTTCCGCATTTTCAATAACTTTAGCTTCTTTGCCGTCCATCACGGCAACGCATGAATTTGTTGTACCTAAATCGATACCAATTACTTTAGCCATTTTACTCTCCTTGATCAGCGGACTGGACAGACCCTTACGGCATCCATGGCAGAATACTACAACTGCAACATCCAGCGCCCGATTAGACTGGAATTTTAAAGATTTTTACGATTTCCCCGTTTTGGCAAATACGGGATAAACCGCAGTTGAAGGCTATATAAGAAGGGCAAACAACTTGTGCAAGGGATTGGGTGCGCTAATTTAGATAAGAATCTGATTATGAGTGAAAAAATGCAAATGGAAGACCTCCCCAACGAAGCAAAATGGATGCCACAATATTTTAATCAAACCGAACAGGAAGCTTTGGTTGAAGAAATCCGTGAAATCGCCAGTAAAGCACCGCTTTTTGTGCCCAGAATGCCAAGAACCGGCAAACCTATGTCCGTGCGTATGACGAATTGCGGGCCCTTGGGCTGGGTCACCACCAAGGAGGAAGGCTATCGCTATCAGGCAATGCATCCCGAAACCGGTGAGCCTTGGCCTGATATACCGCAAAGACTGTTGACATTATGGGAGAACTTCTCAAATTATTCCAAACCACCGCAAGCATGTCTGGTCAATTTTTATGAAGCCAGTGCTAAAATGGGTCTTCATCAAGACAGGGACGAAGAAGATTTCGATGCGCCCGTCTTATCAGTATCCTTGGGCGATACCTGTCTTTTCAGAATTGGTGGGGAAAATCGTAAGGATCCGACTAAATCTTTCAAGTTACAAAGCGGCGATGTAATGCTGCTAACCGGCAAATCTCGTATGGCCTTTCATGGCGTTGACCGCATTTACCCAGGGACTTCGACACTTCTTAAACAGGACGGTCGCATTAATCTGACGTTGAGACGAGTCACGTAATTCACTATGGGAGTGACGCCCCGAGCCATTTAATGGTTCGGGACTCAGTATAGCAAAAACATTTTATGATTAACTTCAAGCAGCCATTGCGCCGGCTTTTCCTGCCTTATCAATCCATTTTTCCACGGTGCCCGGTTTTGGATGACTTGCTCCGGAAAAATGCGTTATTTTAGAGAGCTTTATACCAATAAATCCAAAAATCTGGTCCTTTAATTGACGTAGCAATGCATTTTTATATTTCCACCGCATGAACCAACCAGGCGTGTCAGATGTAAGGAAAACCCTACCTGTACGACCAGTCAACATCGGCGACGGTAAACCCATCCAATTTGTTTCACGCGTACTAAATGTTCTACCTGGTAATAATATGCGGTCAAAAAGACCCTTTAATTTTGCAGGTAAACCTCCCCACCACATTGGCGTTGTTAAAACAATGTGTTCACTCCATTCTATATACTTCATGACTTCGTCCAAAACAGGCTCAAGAGGTTTGTAGTTCGTATAGCCGCCAAACTCATAGTCTGAATCAAACTTTAATGTATTCAAATGAATTAGCTTCACATCGTGTCCTGCTTGTTTAGCCGATTTGGCATATGTCTCTGCTATACTTCTATTCAATGAGGTTTCTGCTGGATGACCATTTATGACTAATATGCGTTTTTTAATCATTGTTAACTCCTTTAATTGACCATGGTCAATTTAATAGCCAATTAAATGACCGTAGTCAATATTTTATTTGACCAAAGTCAAATTTTTTGGCAAAAACAAAAAATGGCTAAAACAATTCAAAAAAGAACCCTGAAAACACGTGCTCGATTAATTGCAGCAGCAAAAGAAATAATCAGCCAAAATGGTTTCGAAGCCATGCGTGTTGAAGAGGTGGTCTTACGCGCTGGTACTGCAAAAGGAACATTTTTTGCGCACTTCAAAGATAAAGACGCTTTGATGGATCTTATTATTGGCGAAAAGATCAATGAGTATCTTGACCAGATGGAAATACAAACCTCTCCCAAGACATCATCTCAGATGGTTAAAACGCTCATGCCATTGTGTGAATTTATGACCTGTGAACGATATGTTTTTGATATTATTTTACGCTATTCAGGCGCCACCAGGATCGAAGAAATTGGTATCATTGCCACTACGTTTGGACGTCAAATAGAAATTTTTAAGATTTGGTTAGAGAGCGTAGAATTCCGTAAGGATATTGAAGCCGACATTGTAGCTGAAGGAATACATGCTTTCATGATCCAGACTATGGCATTGAAATTTTGCGCGCTTCATAACTCAAAATCAATTAACGATAGACTCGGGCCTTATCTGAAAGCCTGGCTCTCACCAGAATGTTAAAACCAAACTTAAAGTTTTCTGAGCGCGACTTTCTCCACGAGATGATCGCGGCCTTTTTTTAAGATTAGATCTGCCCGAGGCCGTGTTGGCAAAATGTTATCATACAGGTTAACCAGATTAATGGTTTCCCATAATCGGTTTGCTTCAGCCAATGCCTCTTCATCGCTGGTCGTTGAATAATGATGGAAAAAGGAAGCCGGGTCTCTAAACGCTGTATCGCGCAATCCCATGAAGCGAGTTACATACCAGTCTTCGATGTCTTTTTCGTCTGCATCAATATAAATCGAGAAATCAAAATAATCCGAGACCAGTGGAATACTGTCACCTTCACGCGGCATGTCTCTTGATTGCAGAACATTAATGCCTTCAAAAATCAGAATGTCTGGTCGGTCAACTTTAACAAATTGATCTGGCAAGACATCATAACTAAAGTGCGAATAGACAGGTGCATTAACAGTTTCTACACCCGCTTTGATAGCTGATAAAAAACGCAAAACTTCCGCAACATCATAACTCTCAGGAAAGCCTTTTCGCTCCATCAAGCCTTCTTGCTTGAGCTGAGTGTTTGGCTTTAGAAATCCGTCTGTTGTAATCAGGTCAACCTTCGGGCTTGAAGGCCAGCGCGCAAGAAGCTCTTTCAATATACGTGCTGTTGTGGATTTGCCCACCGCAACGGAGCCTGCAATCCCGATTACAAATGGCGTCTTCATGCCGGAAAATTGCAGAAACTTGCTGCGTAATTTAAACAGCTGTTGAAGCGCTTCAACGTGCGTGGACAAAAGCCTCGACATAGAAAGATAAATTCGCTCAACTTCTTCCATGGAAATTGGGTCGTTAAGCGAGCGCAATCTTTCGATCTCATCTTCGCCCAGCGTCATCGGCGTATCGGCCTTGAAAGCCTGCCACTGCTTCACACCGAAGAAACGGTAAGGTGAGATCAAATCACCATCCTCTGGAAAGTCTGCTTGCTGCCAGAATTTATCTTGGATTTTGCTCATTTAACCTACCTTGAAGCTTTTTCTTCAAGGCCGGATTGCTGTGTACGTTTTTGCAGTTCCATCATAATGTCTTCCAACATGATGCCTTCACTACGCAACAAAACCAGCAGATGATACAGCACATCAGCCGTTTCCTTGACCAATTCTACCTTGTCACCTGAACTGGCGGCGATGATCGCTTCGACCGCTTCTTCCCCAAACTTCTTGGCACATTTTTGTGTGCCAGCAGATAAAAGTGTACTGGTATAAGAGACATCCGCGCCTTCAAGCGAACGCGCAGCAATAATCTCGTTTAAATCTTGTAGGGTGAAATCTTTCATCAAATACAGTCCAAAATTTAATTATGTCTGCATTCTTACTGGAATACCAGCCGCTTGCATATGGGCTTTCGCTTGGCCAATCGTATAAGTGCCAAAGTGGAAAATGGAAGCCGCTAAGACAGCACTGGCACCGCCCTTGGTAACGCCTTCTACCAGATGATCTAGATTGCCAACGCCACCTGAGGCAATGACCGGCACTTCAACCGCATCTGATATCGCTTTAGTAAGTGGCAAATTATAGCCCACTTGGGTGCCATCGCGATCCATCGATGTGAGCAAAATTTCGCCTGCACCTTTTGAAACTACCAACTCTGCAAATTCAACGGCATCGATGCCCGTTTCCTTGCGTCCACCGTGAGTGAATATTTCCCAACGATCCGTTTCGCCTTCTTGCGATACTTTCTTGGCATCAATCGCAACGACAATGCATTGGTTACCGAATTTGTCAGCAGCTTCGGCTACAAAGTCAGGATTTTTCACAGCTGTTGTATTAATCGAAACCTTGTCCGCACCTGCCAATAAAAGTTTACGAATGTCAGCCACTTCACGCACGCCACCGCCGACCGTCAATGGCATGAAACATTGTTCAGCAGTCCGCGCAATCATGTCAAAGGTTGCCGCACGCCCTTCCGAAGTTGCCGTAATGTCCAGAAACGTCAACTCATCCGCCCCCGCTGCATCATAGGCAATTGCCGCCTCAACGGGGTCACCAGCGTCAATAAGATCGACAAAATTAACGCCCTTAACAACGCGGCCATCGGCTACGTCGAGACACGGGATGATACGAACTTTAAGGGTCATAGGCTAATTCCTCCCATGCCGCAGATCTTTGTTTGCCTGTCCTCAAAGCAACGCTTCTTCCGGCAAGATGGGCAATCAGCTACGTTCAGACGAAGAATTATTCTAACGTTGAGAGTCATGATGACAAAACCTCAAGCGCTTCACTTGCATCCAGACGTCCGTCATATAATGCGCGGCCT
>CALFBU010000173.1 GCA_937951455.1 uncultured Rhizobiaceae group bacterium | reverse complement strand
ATGGTGAGCTTTTTTTAAAGCGCGTCAAGGAAGAAAGTGGCCTTGATCTTGAAATCGTCTCGCGCGAAACCGAAGCGCGCCTTGCAACGGAAGGCTGTGGGTCTTTAATGGACCGAAAATCTGATGGCGCTGTTTTGTTTGACATTGGCGGCGGATCATCGGAGCTAATTCTCGTAAACAATATTGGCGCTAGAAAGAAAAAAATCTCAGAACGTATTGCAGCATGGACTTCACTGCCAATGGGGGTCGTCACCTTGGCAGAGCGATTTGGCGGACAAAATGTTTCCCGCAAAGTGTTTGATGACATGGTCAAGGATGTGATGGTTCACATCGACGCTTTCGAAGGCAAGGAAGCCTTGAAGAATGTTTTTTCACATGGGCGCGTTCATCTGCTTGGTACTTCTGGTACGGTCACAACGCTTGCAGGCATTCATCTTGAATTGCCAAGGTATGACCGAAAGCGTGTAGATGGTATTTGGCTCAAGGATGAGGATGTTGATACCGTCATCAACAAACTGCTTTCGATGTCTTATGAAGAGCGGTCGAGAAATCCTTGTATAGGCTCTGAGCGTGCAGATCTTGTGCTTGCAGGATGTGCTATCCTCAACGCCATTCGGTTAACCTGGCCTACGAAGAGATTACGCGTTGCTGATCGCGGTTTGCGGGAAGGGCTTTTAGCCGAAATGATGAATCTTGATAAGGGTTCACGTCATTCAAGAAGAAGCCATCGTAACGCAGCACGACGCAAGAAAGATGATAATAAAAAAATGCATAACGATACGAGTTCACAATGAAGAAACCGGGCGATACGCCGAAAAAAACTAATCTCAGAAACATGCATACCAAGGTCAAAACAGCCAGAGGTCGCAAGCTTTCTTCTACTCTTTGGCTTTCAAGGCAGTTGAATGACCCTTATGTTCAGCGTGCAAAGGCGGAAGGATATGCATCCCGCGCTGCCTATAAGCTGCTTGAGATTAATGAAAAGCATAACATTTTGAAACCAAATGACAGGGTTATCGACTTGGGTGCAGCCCCCGGCGGCTGGTGCCAGGTAGCCTCGCAAATTACTGGCTCGCAAGCGGATAAGCCCAGGGTTGTTGGTATCGATTATCTTGAAATGGCACCTGTACCGGGCGCAGTCATCTTGAAAAAGGATTTTTTGGATGATGATGCACCCGATATGCTGATTGATGCGCTCGAAGGGCATAAGCCTGATCTGGTCATTTCAGACATGGCAGCCCCAACGACCGGACACAAGAAAACGGATCACTTGCGCACAATGCATCTTGTTGAAGTCGCCCTTGATTTTGCGCTGCAGGTTTTGAAGCCGGGAGGGTTTTTTCTCTCTAAAACATTTCAAGGCGGAACAGAGGCTGAATTGCTTAATCTGATGAAGCAGAATTTTAAGTCTGTTCACCACATAAAGCCGCCTGCATCGCGTGGTGGGTCCGTGGAATTGTACCTTTTAGCTAAAGGCTTTAAAGGATAAGTTATATAAATTATTGAATTATATATATAATTTTACTTTTTCACGCCCTTTGTCGAAATAATTTGTATTTTCACCGGTTTGAAAGAAGATTTTTACTATTTCGTTTTATCATCGCCATGAAATATTTTGTTCGGGGTTGTTGATGAGTACTGAAGCAGTAGAAAATGTTAGTGAAAACAATAAGGAAGATCGCTTTTCGAGTATCCGCAAATCACGGGTTTTTTTATGGCTGACGATGTTGGTTGTAGCTACGATGCTTACAGCGATTTTGTCCCCAACTGCTTTGTCACTTGCAGATAAGCTTACACTTCATGCAACTCTTATGGTTCTTGGAATGTGTGTATGGGCAGCCTTCGTTTTGATATTTAAAGCCAAGGGCGACTCAAATATTTTCGTCGAGACCGTCGATCAGCATGCATTATCAGATTTATCCGATTACAAGGCGAAAAGAAAAGAATCCAGAGAAGAGCTTGTTACGCTCGCCTATACCGACCAATTGACTGGCCTTGGCAATCAGCAACGTATGATGGAGAAATACAAATCCATGGTCGATGACAATCGTTATGGAAAAAAAGGTTTCCTTGCTGGCGTTGCAGATATGGATGGCATGAAGCCAATCAACGATCTTTATGGGTTTGAAGGCGGCGATGAAATCTTGAAGCAATGTGCTCAACGTTTATCGGCAGCGATGGAAAAAGATGGATATGTTTTCCGCACTCGTGGCGATGAGTTTGGTTTCCTTATGCCTGAAATCAAGGACGAATCGGGGGCTCAGCATATTGGTAAAATATTGCAGGAAGTACTAAACGCACCTTTTGATCTCGATGGCAGGACCGTCAGACTGAGCGGTTCATTTGGCTTTGCTGTTTGCCCAGATGCAGGCAATTCATATGAAGCTGTTATGAAAAATATTGAAAGCGCGCTTTACCATTCAAAACGAGGTGGAAGAGGCCGAATAACAGTCTTCTCAAAGGAAATTGAAGATATAATTCTGGAAAGTGCACGTATGGAGCAAGCTTTGCGTCGTGCTATTGCCAACAATGAAGTGCGCCCGCATTTTCAACCCATTATCTCGTTGCAGGATGGCAAGCTTTTGGGCTTTGAAGCCTTGGCGCGCTGGATCGACTCCGACCTTGGGTTTGTTTCTCCAGCCAAGTTTATTCCGTTGGCAGAAGAGCGCGGGATTATTGCGCCCCTGACTGAAAAGCTGCTTTTACATGCCGCAAAAGTTGCGGCAGGTTGGCCGGATGAAATTTTCCTTTCATTCAATCTTTCAAGCGTTCAATTAGTGGATCCTAACACAGCTTCAGATATTATCAGAACCATTTCAAAAGCTGGTCTACCAGCTAATCGTCTTGAAATTGAAGTGACGGAAACTGCAATGATGTCGGATCCTGAAACAGCTTCCATGATTATCGATGAACTTCATAATGCCGGCATACGCATTTCGATGGATGACTTTGGTACAGGTCAATCAAGCCTTGGCCGTTTGAGAGAGCTTAAGCTTGATAAGGTGAAGATCGACCGTGCTTTCATCATGGCAATTGGCGAAGATAAACCTGCTGAACACATTGTTCGAGCAATTCTTGAAATGTGCGCAGGTCTTGATCTAACGGTTGTTGCAGAAGGTATTGAAGAAATGAACCAGGCAGAAAGCTTGAAAAAATATGGTTGTCACGCAGGGCAGGGCTATCTCTTTGGTAAGCCGCAGGATGAACATAAAACAATGGGCTATATTCGTGAATTTATGGATACAGTTTCTGAAGAGCAATTGCAAAGAGCTGTTGGCTAGATTGTTAGAGCGGGGAATACGATTATGAATTTTGATTTAAGCATTAAAGGAAAGTGTATACTTTCTGCCGAAGACAATGAAGTGAACCAGATTGTTCTGGAACACACATTGAGTGAGCAAGATTTGCCCTTTGTAATTGTAAGTAATGGCGAAGAAGCCGTCGAAGGCTGGCAAGCGCTTGATCCGGTTTTGATTTTCATGGACATTTCCATGCCTGTCATGAACGGTATTGAAGCCATTAAGAAAATTCGCGAATTGGAAGTAGGAACTGGCAAACGGGTTCCGATTGCTGCCCTTACTGCACATGCGCTTTCTGGCGATGAAGCGCGTATGCTGGAAGCAGGTGCAGATTACTATCTGACAAAACCAATTAATCCGAACCTGCTTTTGCAAAAGATTGCAGAAATTACGGATACGAGCTCTACCCGCGCAATCTTATAGATAATTGCTTTCCTAACTTGACTAGTTTCGCTTAATCTCCAAAACTGGAGGCTAAGCGAGGAACTATGGGCGATTCAAAAAAACAAGACCATCATCGTGGCCATGATCACGATCACACCCACGATCATAGTCATTGGTCAGATATGGATTTGAAGGTCAAAACCCTTGAATCCCTGTTAGTCGATAAAGGCTATGTTGATCCTGCGGCCTTGGACGTTATCGTTGAGACTTATGAAACCAAGGTTGGCCCAAGAAATGGTGCTGCCGTTGTTGCCAAGGCTTGGTCTGATGCTGCCTATCTTGAACGGCTTAGAGAAAATGCTACCGATGCCATTGCCGAATTGGGCTTTAGTGGTCGCCAAGGCGAACACATGCAGATCGTTGAAAATACACCAGATGTACATAATATGGTCGTTTGCACATTATGCTCTTGTTATCCCTGGAGTGTACTTGGGCTGCCACCTGTCTGGTATAAATCCGCGCCCTATCGCTCGCGTGCGGTATCTGAACCACGCGCTGTTTTGAGTGAATTTGGTCTGGAATTGCCTAAAGAGACCAAGATTACCGTTTGGGATTCGACGGCTGAAATGCGTTATCTGGTTATACCGCAACGGCCTTCAAATACTGAAGGGTGGAGCGAAGAAAAGCTTGCAGAACTTGTAACGCGAGATTCCATGATTGGCACTGGTTTGGCTTTAACGCGTGTGGAGGCTTCATCATGAACGGGCTTCACGACATGGGGGGCATGCAATGCTATGGCCCTGTCGAACCTGAGACAGATGAGCCGATTTTTCACGGCGATTGGGAAAAGCGCGCGCTTGCGATGACGGTCGGTATGGGCTTTGCTGGAAAATGGAATTTGGATATTTCCAGATTTGCCCGTGAAAGCCTGCCGCCTGATTTTTATCTGACAAAAAGCTATTATCAAATCTGGCTTGCTGGATTAGAGAAGTTGATGCTTGAACGCGGCATGCTCACGGAAAATGAAATTGCAACAGGCAAGCTTGAAAAACCAGGTGTTGATGTAAAGCGCGTGGTTTCTGCAGATGAAATGCCTGATGCCTTGTTGGCCGGTGCGCCGGTTGATCGCGATGCGATACTTGAACCTGGCTTTGCCATTGGTGAGCGTGTACGAGCTTTAAATATCAATCCCCAAGGTCATACGCGTTTGCCGCGATATGTTCGCGGCAAAATTGGTGTAATTAAAAGTGTTCAGGGTTGTCATGTGTTTCCTGACAGCAATGCTCGTGGTGAAGGGGAGAACCCTGAATGGCTTTATTCCATAGCATTTGATGCTCAAGAAGTGTTTGGGCCTGATGCTGAAGAAGGTAATGTCGTTATGGCTGACTGCTGGGGAGCTTATCTTGAGCACGCCTAACCTGTCGATCCTCAATGGCATTATTCTGGATGATAATGAACCCGTCTTCAGCGAACCATGGGAGGCACAGGCTTTTGCGCTTGTCATAGGATTGTATGAAAAGAAAGCTTTTACATGGACTGAGTGGGCGGATGTCTTGAGTCAAACCATTCATGCTGATGAGGGTTGCACACCTTATTATGAG
>CALFBU010000172.1 GCA_937951455.1 uncultured Rhizobiaceae group bacterium | reverse complement strand
GAGGAAAATCTCGTTGGTGATGTCGTTATCGTCCTTGTTTTCAAGATCATACGTGCGTGCGAAATTTGCGTCTGTCTGGAAGAGGGCGTCCCAGCCTACCTGCCAGCGTGAATTGATATCAAACAAGCCTTTGGTAATGACCGCATGTCTGTCAGTTTCAACTTCATCAACGGTTGGTGTGTTGCCGACGGTAAAAGCTTCAGGTTCTTGCTGGTCGATGCCCGCATAACGAATGCTGTATTGACCGTTCTCTGTTCTGTGTCGCCATTCTGCTTCACCCAGAAAACCCTGTCTATCATAATAGGTGCCGTATACAGTCAAGTCATAATTGGGTGCAAGGTTGAAGAAATAACCTTGGCGATAGCTTAAGCCCAGTTCATCATTGTCTCTGACACGTGGCAGTAAAAAGCCTGATTTGCGCTTAATGGCAGGGTCAGCATGAGAGAAATGCGATAATCTCAGAACCGGCTTGCCGAAGAACTCAAATGTTGGGTTTTCATATTCAATGGTCTTCTTTTCATTGTTGACCACAACCTTGGCAGCTCTGATCGACCAGAAAGGCGGCTTTTGCGGGTTTTCTTCACAAGCCTTACAGGCCGTGTAGACACCATTGTTAAAGCTGGTGATTTGACCATCACGTCTTTCAGCGCTTTCAGCAGCGATGCGCGTATTGTCGGCTGTCTCTATATTCAGGGCAGACACGAATCCATCTTTGAAGTCGTCAGTGATGTCGATTTCTTGAGCAAAGATGCGGTTTCCGCTTGGTTCAAGTATCTCAACGTTACCCGTCGCGATCAGGCGGCCACTTTGTTGGTTATATTCAACCCGGTCAGCCACAAGGGTGGATTCGCCAAATGCGATTTGAACATTGCCCGTTGCAACCACGACACTGCGATCGTTGTCGAAAGTCAGTTGATCCGCTTCCAGGAGCAATTGTTCTTCTGCGCTGGGTGCAGTGTTCTCGTCAAAGATTTGCGATGCCTGAATTTCCTGGGCAGATGCAAGCGATAGGGTAATGTTTAGATTTTGGTCAAATTTGACAGGAGAAAACGCCAAAAGGCTTGCAGCCGCACAGGTTGCAAGCAAAACGCGAGTGTTGCGTTTATTTATCAATTCTATCCCGTGCTCAGGACGTACCAATTACCCGTCCTCCTGATGCAACAATACACTCATACCAAACAAGGTCGCCACTAATCCCGGTGCCCATGCTGCCAAAGCAGGCGTCACGACACCATTACTACCCAGAGCCGTTATCAGACTCGTTATTGTGTAAAGCACAAACCCGAATAAGATGCCACCCAAAATCATCCTTCCGACCTGTCCAAATCGCACAAATTTGAGGCAAACCGTCGCTGCAATGATGACCATGGCAAGCAAAAACAGGGGCAGTGCTGTTAAAGAATGAAATTGAACCATGTATGGACGGCCGTTTGTGCCTGATTTTTCCACACGTTTCGCAGTTTCACGCAGTTTCCAGAAAGAAATGCCATCCGGTTTTGCGCTAATGCCCAAAAGCTCATCTTCCGTTAACCTTGTTTGTAAATTCATTGATCCAACGTTGGTGTTTTTGCCTGCATTGTCTGTTTTTGTTACTTCATTCAGCAACCAACTGCCATTTCTGTGGATGGCTTGCTTGGCATCCAGGCGCTCAATAATTTGCCAGTCTTTATCAAAGCGGATGACCGAGACATTGTCTAAAAGCCTACCACCCTTACGGGCTATTTGTGCGTTGATTATTGAACTGCCGCCATTGTCATCTTGTTGCTTAATCCAATAGCCGCGCGTGGAGGGTTGGCTGTTACTGGTCGGTTTTTTGTAGATTACGGCTGCAGAGAGGTCTTCACTACGCTCAAACGCCTTAATCGCGAAGGGGTTGTAAACAGTTGCTACAAACACGCCAACCAGTGCGGCTGAAATACTGATGGGTAGCAAGAAGTGGGAAGCCGAAACACCTGCTGCACGCGCCACAACCAGCTCCATTTTCAAGTTTAGCTGGGTCAAGGTAATCATCGCAGCAAAAAGACAGGCAAACGGAAAAGCTTTTTCAATGAAGGTTGGCGCGCGTAAAAGTGCGATGGTATAAAGCGACCAAAGTGAAACATCTTCCACGTTTGCAGATTTTCGCAATTGCTCGATAAAATCGACTGTGACGATCAGAAATCCCAGCCCCAGAACCATGGCTACGAGCACTTTCAAAAAGCGCATCGAAATGTAAAAATAAAGCGTCTTTCCGATCATGTTTTTACCCCCGCAAGACGGCGACGGAATAATTTATATTGGTCGTAAAAGCCGCTAAACTTTTGCGCAATTGCCATGTTGGTCTTTTCAATGGGATCAAGCATGGATTTTGGTAAGGATGCAGGGCGGTTTGTGAAGACAAACCATGCGCCAAACAGAATGCAGCCCGTTGGTAAAGCGTAGACAAGGTAAATTGCGTTTGGATCGGTTTTCAATGAACTGACCGCAGAAAATCCCATGCCGCGTGCTACGACCACCGATAGTGCTGCAGCCGTGATGGAAGAGCTGAAACTTTGACGGTTAGAGCGAGCCTGACCTGCAAATGCCATGATCATAAATACATATGCAAATGGCCACAACATTTCCGAGAAGCGTTCGTGGATTTCGCTTGTATAAGCACCCGGTGTGCGCTTGTAGA